>DATMYN010000323.1:0-10862 GCA_035560875.1 Longilinea sp.
GGTTATGAGAGCCGCACATACCTTATTGGCAGAAAGCAAGTATGACTTGAAACCGGTCGAGAGGGGATATGCAAACCGCACATTAATGGTCGATTTGGATACGAATACGATCCAGATTAAACCTGTATCTCAGAAGATGAAAGATACATTTACCGGTGGACGTGGATTCTGCCTTTGGCTGCTATGGAATTCCGTCAAAGCCACAACCCGCTGGAATGACCCCGAAAATGAGTTGGTCATCGCCGGCGGCCCGATCAGCGGTATTACGGCTTATCCGGGTTCAGGTAAATGCACGGTAGTAACGATCTCTCCTACAACCCATTCGGTAATCGACAGTAATTCCGGGGGTTACTTTGGCCCTTACCTCAAATTTTCCGGTTTTGATGCCATCGAGGTTAAAGGAAAAGCTAAAAAGGATGTTGTCATTTTCGTGGATGGTGATAATGGCAGGATCACGATTGAAGAAGCTCCTCTCGAGGATTTGAATACACATCTGCTCAATAAAGAAATTACCGAGATGTATACCGATCCGGGTGGATCGAAACGAGGTATATCGGTTGTAACTGCCGGGGCGGCAGCGGACTACTGTGCGATCTGTGGACTGAATATCAGCTACTATGATCCCCGCCGGGATGAAGTGCGCATCAAGCAGGCTGCCCGCGGCGGTGCTGGACGGGTACTGCGCGATAAAAAGATCAAGGCCATTGTTGTGCGTTACAGCACGATGAACGCCAACAGTAATAACGTAGCCAATATGGATCTTATCCGCCAAGCCGGGCGGCGGATCAATAAAGAGATCGCCGATTTTGATGCGGTGCAAAATGATATGGATGGGAATGGCACCCCCTACTTGGTCGAGATCATGAACAAGTTCGACCTGCTGCCGTGTCAGAACTTCCGCTTTGGCGCCGATGACCATGCTCACCAGATCGCCGGTGATAAATGGAAAACACAGTATGACCGCAGCGGTCCGGACGGGTGCTGGTATGGTTGTACGCTAAGCTGCGCCCATGGAATTTCTCAATTTCACCTACGCACTGGTCCAAATAAAGGCGAAGCTGTTTTTGTAGATGGACCTGAGTATGAAACCCTTGGTGCATTGGGTTCGAACTGCAGCATTTGGGATCCGAACGATTTGCTTGAGTTGAATTTCTACTGCGATACTTATGGGATCGATACGATCTCATGTGGAAATTCAATTGCGTTTGCCATGGAATGTTTTGAAAATGGTATCTTGGATCTTGAAAAGACCGGTGGAATTGATCTTACCTGGGGGAATGCAGATTCCATGTTGGAGTTGATCCACCAAATGGCGGGCGGCGAGGGGTTTGGTGTGGTTGTTGGTCAGGGTGTGCGCTACATGCGCCAGTACTTTGCTGAAAAATATGGGGCGGACCCCAAATTCTTAAAAGATATTGGTATGGAAGTAAAGGGAATGGAAATTTCCGAATACATTCCCAAAGAATCGCTGGCGCAGCAAGGCGGTTATGCCTTAGCCTCCAAAGGCGCTCAACACGATGAAGCCTGGCTGATCTTTATGGATATGGTCCATAAGCAAATTCCGACCTTTGAAGACAAAGCCGAAGCATTATATTACTTCCCGATCTTCCGGACATGGTTCAGCCTGCATGGGCTGTGTAAACTGCCGTGGAATGATATTATCCCGGTCAGTAACCGCTCCTTGCCGGGGCGCGAAGCAGCTAAAGTACCTGAGCATGTAGAGAATTACTGCTGGCTGCACGAAGGGGTTACCGGCCAAAAAGTGACCATTGACGATATCATGGAACAATCTGAACGCGTTTACCAATTCCAACGCGTATTCAATTTGCGTTTAGGATACGGTACCCGCGAACATGATATCCCGCCCTATAGAGCGGTCGGACCGGCAACGATCAAGGAATACGAATCTCGGGTGGAACGTTACGATAAACAATTGCTTGAAGAAGCTGGTATAGATCTATCCGGGATGGATTCAAAGAAAAAGATGATGGCTTTGAGGAAATATCGGGAAGATCGCTATCAAAAGTTGGTCGACGCGGTGTATAAACGCCGGGGTTGGACAGAAGATGGTGTCCCGACCGCAGAAACCCTAAAGCGGGTCGGAATCGACTTCCCGGATGTACTCGAAGTAGTCAAACAATCTGGCGGATGAAGAAAAATAAACAAAAAATTAGAGGCTCAAGGTTGAGCCTCTAATTGTGATTCGCTGTCTGAACAAACACAAGCCACCACCACTTCCGAATACCGGGTAAGGGTGCCTGCATAGGCTTCAGTTCCGTTGTGGGCGATCCAACCCTGTAGATTGAAAGCCAGGGGACTATCGGCGAGGATCCACTCGCCATTGTATTTGCGGGCAATGTGGACGTGCGTTCCTGTGCTGCGTCCGCCTTCACAGGAGGGATGGCCGATCGGATCCCCAGCATGCATGACAGTTCCAACTGCAGGAATGCTATCTGTGGCAAGGTGAAGATAGAAGATCACCCAGCCGGTATGTTCATCGCCATCCCCATCCAGATCCAGTACCGCGATGGCTGCATCCCGCCGGACAATGACGCCATCGCCGACTGCCGTAGCCCATTCTTCGGTATCAGTACAGCCGCCCACCACGGATGGAGGGGCAAAATCTAACGCAGCGTAGGGAGCACCGGTTCCCCAGCCGGTGTGCGGACCGCCCGTAAAAGCCCAAAAGGCGCCGGCGCTGAAAGGGAGATCCAATACCGGTTGGTATAAACTACCGGGAATGTGGGGCTCTACAGATACCCAGGGATCACCAAATAATCTCTGATAGGCTGCGGATAACCCGGTAGAAAGCGTAGCGCCTAAAAAGTCCTGTTGGTTAAATAACTGAGCAAAATAATATTGAATCCCGACCGTTGCCGCATTTTGCCAGGGGTCCGGACGGGTGAGCTGACCATCCGTCATTTCAAATTCAGTCAATTCACCGCTGCGCCAGCCATAGTAGCCGTTGTTAAGGGCGTTGGCAGCCCATACCAATTGGAGATACATGCCACTGTGATAAGGATCTTGATAACCCAGAATGTAATTCGTATCCGGTTGTTCGGGGTTGGTCAGCGCCTGACCTTGGTACTCCAATAAGGCCAACAGCAGCCTTGGGCTTATACTGAAAGTGGTTGCAATGTAATCGACGATTTGTCCCCCTGTACGCCATTCATTAGCGGAATACTCGCGGTAACTTTTTAACCATCCCGGTTGGTCGTTGACAAAGGATTCAACATCAAAATCGATCTGAGCGGGTCCATTGATGAATAAGCTGTCAGGTATGATCTGATAGGCACTGCCCCAAAGGGACTCGTAATAGATCGGGATCTGCATGGGCATACCCGGGGGCATGGTTGTAACTTGGGTGGGAATGAATGTATTTGCTGCCCTAATCTCTTCTTCGGTCGTGTTGAAATGGGCTGCAATCGCCGGCAGCGTATCGCCTGTTTGGGCAATATAATCTACCAACTGACCGGGGGAAAAGGTCTCTCGGGTTGGCAAGGGAGTCGGTTGAACAGTAGCCGTGGCAGAAAGTAAACTTTCTTCCACACCAGGCGGGGGCAAGCTGGTCAGATCGCTTGAACACGCGCTGACCACCATGGTTAGCATCACCAGAGTGATGACCATTTTTCGAAAATTAATTGAAAATTCCTGTTGATTTTTCATCACAGGGGATTACTCACTTGAAGGCCGGGAAATGAGGGTATCCCAGGTGCCATTCGGGTTGGCTGTGACCGTTTCGCCGCCGTTGGTCAACGTCCCATCGTAGGGTTCTTCACCCGCGTGAGATACCCAACCGGAAAGTGTAAATGGCATTGGTCCATCTGCCAGGATCCACTCACCGTTATATTTACGGGCAATGTGCGTATGTGTACCGGTGGCTAAACCACCTTCGCAAGAAGGATGGCCGATGTGATCATTTACATCAACAAAAGTACCTACAGCAACCCTGTCATGCGTGGCGATATGCAGGTACATCACATCCCAACCGGTCTGTTCACTGCCGTCGCCATCCAGGTCAAGTACTACAACACCAAATGCAGATCTGACCACTAACCCGGCAGCAACCGCCGTGACCCAATTATCCGATTGAGTGCAGCCCGATTCCATGCTGCGCGGGGCAAAATCTAAGGCGGCTAAAGCGCCATCAGGTCCCCAAGCTGAGTGAGGTCCGCCTGTAAAAGCCCATGTATCGCCATTATTGAAGGGTAACTCCATAGGCGGCTGAGTAAGACTGGGTGGATATAACGGTTCAACCGTTTGGGCACGTAAGAAAGGGTTCCCAAACATGTCTTCGAATAAAGTTGGCAGGCTGTCAGCTCCATAGAGATCACCAGCCCAACGGCGTGAGTCCTCTTCAAACTTAGAGAAAAGATACTGGAGGGCTACCGTTCCCGCATTCAATGATGGGGCTAAGCGGATGGTCTCTTCACCAACAGTTACTTCGGTTATGAGGCCGGCCCGCCAGCCATAAAAGCCGATCGAGAGCTGCGAAACAGCCCAAGAAAGCTGTTGATATAAACCTTGATATGAATTGTTATAGTAGCCTAACGGATAATCGGTATCGGCGAGGGTTGTTGGTGTACCGGTAACCCATCCGCTGCGGTATTCGACCAATGACAGCAATAAACGGGGATTCACGGAATTTTCAACGGCAACCCGCTCAATTACCTGTGCTCCGGTAAGCCACCCGGTGGAAAGATATTCGCGGTAGCTACTTAAATACCCACCGGCATCAGACACATAGGATTCCACATCAAAATCCAATGCCGATGGGGAATAGACGATCTCACTATCGGGCAAAGCAATTTGGGTTGGACCGGTATCGGTAAGGTTTGAAAAAATGACTAATAAAATGCCTGGGGTCAATAATCCCGTTTCTGGTATTCCACCGGTAGATTGAACGGCAGTCGTCGCCACATCGAAACGAATGGCGATAGCGGGAAGCGTGTCACCTGATTGCGTATAGTATAAAGTCGGCGGCAGGCTTGTAGGCGAGATGGCGGGATCAATTGTAGATGTTGCGGTAGCAGTGGAGCTGTCCGTTGGGGTCAATGTTTGGGTGGCAGCGCCGTTTGGTTCACCACCTCCAATAGCCGGTTGATTGGTCCTGGTATTGGTAGGAGTAATTGTGGAGGGAGCCGGGGTTTCTGAAGGGATGATACTGGCAAACGCATCCGCAGTGGACTGGCTGGAAACCGCTGTGGCGGTAAGATCGACAGAACTCAAATACCCTTGTGAGCATGCGAGGCTTGAAGATAAAAGCACCAGCACAACCAGGCCGGTTTGAATTCGTTTACCGAGAGATTTCATTTTCAGGTAATGACCTATCCCAGGCTTCAACAACCTGTCCGTTATTCACCAATAATCCATCGTACTCTACGCCTGTACCTTGGGAGATCCATCCGTCCAGATTGAATGGGATACTACCATCGGCTGCGATCCATTCTCCATTATACCGCCTGGCCATGTGCATATGGGTGCCGTTGGAAATGCCGCCTTCACAGGAGGGATGCCCAATACGATCCCCGGCTTGCACATATGTTCCGACAGCTACCCGGCCTGAAGAAGCCATATGAAGGTACAACACCGTCCAACCGGTTTGTTCCAAGCCATCTCCATCCAGATCCAAAATGACAACCCCATTTTCAGACCGGATGATCAGACCTGGGGCAACCGCAGTTGCCCACTCCGGGGATGCGCTGCAATCCGGGTTTTCGGTGGCCGGGGCAAAATCGATGGCAGCCCAGGCTGACCCAATTCCCCAGCCCGCATGCGGGCCGCCGGTAAACGACCAGGAAACACCTTGTTCGAAGGGAAGCTGCATTACCGGTTGGGATAGATCGGCAGGAAGTAATGGATCAAAGGTGAGGGTGAATGGTTCACCAAATAGAGAGGTAAAAGTAGCGTAAACACCATCGCTGGATACCGCCGTATTCCAACCGGCATAGCCATGTAGGGAACTCATCAGGTTTTGAACCCCAGCGGTCCCGGCGTTGATGGTGGCATCGACCCGCAGCATGGAGCTATCTGCCAAAACCCATTGACCGATCGCATTCACATTCCAGGCATAGAATCCATAATTCAAGGTATTGGCGGCCCAGGACATTTGTAGATATAAACCAGATAACTCGGGATCATAGTATTGCATGGGGTAATCTGTGCTGGCCGGATCGGGGCTGGAATGGGTTACCCATTGGCTCTCATATTCCAACACAGCCAAAAGGATACGAGGATTGACCGAATATTCCCGGCTGACACGGTCGATGATATCAACCCCGCTGGTCATCACTCCATCAACTACTTCTTGATAAGACGACAAATACCCACCTTGGGACTGGACAAAATCGCCGAGGTTGAAGAAATAGGTATAAGGACTAAATATCAATTCCGAATCGGGGATGATCTTGAAGCTGGAACCCAACTCCAGGCTATTTTCCGCCGGGATGACGATCGTTTGACCTATGGTTAGGTAGTTGGGATCTACCTCCGGATTGGCATCCAGTAGGACTTGAAGATCCAGACCATAGGCGGTGGCGACCTGTCCTAATGTATCTCCTTGCTGGATCGTGTAGGTCTCATCATCGCTGCGCTGGGTAGGCAGTATATGGGGCGAATCTGGGGTTGGAGAGACAACCGGTTGAGAAGAATCATAGGCAGGAGGCGGACCAAACGGCGTATTGGTGGCTTGAAGAATAGAAACACCAGCACCATTGGGTAGCATAGGGGTCGGCGTTATTTGCACCTCCGTAGTCCAAGAGCGATTACAGGCCAGTAAAGTGATGATCGTTATGAGTGTTGGCCAAAGAAGGCGACGGCGGTGCATTTTTACCTCATTCAAACCGGAACGGCATTGGACGCCCTCCGATTAAGTGCATATGTAAATGGTAAACCGATTGACCGGCATCCGATCCGGTGTTGATAACCAACCGGTAGCCGGAGGGCTGTAAACCGGCTTGTTGAGCCAACTGGCGGGCAACCAATGTCATGTGTCCGATCAACGCTTCGTCTTCACTCCCGGCATCATCCATAGAATTGATGTGTTTATTGGGTACAACCAAAATGTGCACCGGTGTGATGGGGTGAATGTCTTTGAAGGCTGTAACGGTTTCATCCTGGTAAATACGTTCTGCCGTCGTCTTTCCTTCAACTATTGTACAAAAGATGCAAGGTGCATGCCCGTTATTCATGTAAAGCTCTTATATTCCCGCAATCAGAGGATGCTTTACGGTGTGGTGGTATTAGGACAATAAAAATCCATCCAACCGATCTCATTGACCCGATTTTGTTCAGCTTGAGCGGCTGCCTGTTCAGCAATGGCGATGACATCATCAATGTATTGAACGGCATCCGTATCCCAGTAGCGAGGTAAGGTCAACAATGGATCGCCCATCCCGCCTTCGGGCATATAGCTTGGCCGGTTCGGATCCGTTTCACCGGATAATGGGATCCAATTGAACATCAAAGGACCGCGCGGATTAATGGTAAACCCAACCTGAAAGCCCGCTTCACGGGCCATGGCAACCGCCGGCTGCGTAAAACCTCCGCCGGGCCAGATATAGGCAATAGGCGTGACACCGAAATGCTCTTGAATAGCGCTGATGGAGCCGTAAAGTTCGGTGTGGAGGAAATCCGCAGTCGAAAAGCCATCAGCCGGGATATTATGGACAACGCCATGAGCTTGATGATCGACCCAGCCTTCAGCCTGCAAGGCGGCATTCTCATCCCATAAATAGGCGGGGGTATCGGCTACGCTGATCCAAGCATTAACCACCACCCAGCCATATTGTTCGTGTAAGGTACGAAAATGGGTGTTGAAGAATTCAGCCGATTTACGATCGTCAACGATCAACAGGACAGAACGAGCGGGAATGGGGGCATTATTTTCCAAAAAATCAACAGCCTGCTGCATGGAAATAGCTGTGAAGCCGTTATCCACCAATTGTTGGACCAAATATTGGAAATTCTGCACCGAGATCTGATCGTAATTGACTACCTCACCATCTGTGATGGAATGGATCATGATAGGCATGATGATCGTACCCGGAACACTGTTCTGCGGATCCCAGCGGGATGCCAGATAAGTACACAGGTCAGGAATGTAGGTATATGGTGTATCACCCGCGTGAAGCAGATCGGTTTGAAACGATTCGGGTGTGGGTGGCGGCGTTGGGGTAACCGTAGGGGTGGTAGTTGGGCTTGGTGTAACGGTTGTGGTGGCAGTGAGAGTTACGGTGACCGTGGGGGTTGCCGTCGGACCAAAAAGCGCCCCCAAGGGAGAGTTGCTGTTACAGCCGCCAGCCCCAATTGTGATCGCCAGCAGCAGGAATAGCACAATCCCCAGGGGACGTTTATTTTCCATAATCCCGGTACCGTGTTTAGGTAACCGTTCCAAACTACTTTTCGCCCTTGATAAAGGCTTCGGTCATTTCCAAGCAGATGTTATCCTTAAATTGCTTGGGAGGAGTCTTCATAAAGTATGAAGCAGGTGCGTATAGTGGTCCGCTGATGCCGCGGTCAAGGGCGAGTTTAATGCAGCGGACTGCATCGATTACCACGCCGGCAGAGTTGGGCGAATCCCACACTTCCAATTTGGCTTCCAAATTGAGGGGAACATCGCCAAAGGTTGTGCCTTCCATACGGATATAGCACCACTTGCGGTCGGTTAACCAGGGTACGTAATCACTGGGACCGACATGCACATTATTGGCGCCTACATCATACGGCAGCATGCTGGTAACGGCGCCGGTCTTGGAGATCTTCTTGGATTCCAAACGTTCCCGTTCGAGCATGTTCATGAAATCAGTATTACCACCGAAATTTAGCTGGTAGGTACGGTCCAGGCGGACGCCGCGGTCAACAAACAAGGAAGTGAGCACACGGTGGAGGATGGTTGCACCGACCTGGCTTTTGATATCATCGCCGATGATCGGCAGATTGCGTTCGCGGAAGCGGTCAGCCCAATATTCCGAGCTGGCAATGAAGACCGGGATGGCGTTTACCATACCACAACCTGCCTCCAGGATTTGTTCGACGTACCATTTGGTGGCCATTTCAGAACCAACCGGAAGGTAGTTGATAACCACATCGGTTTTGGTTTCGCGCAGGATCTTAACGATGTCAGCCGTTGGCCCGGGGGCTTTCTTTAATATCTGAGATAGATATTTACCTAAACCGTCGTGGGTCATGCCACGATAAACGGGCACATTCAGGTTGGGGACATCGGTGAATTTAAAAGTGTTGTTCGGATAAGCAAAGATCGCTTCAGAGAGGTCTTTGCCGACTTTAGTATCGACGATATCGAATGCGGCGCTGAATTCAACATCACGGATGTGATACCCGCCCAAGTTAACATGCATGATGCCAGGGATGCGGTCATCTTCTTTTGCATTTTTATAGTATTGGACACCCTGTACCAATGAGGAGGCACAGTTGCCAACACCGATGATGGCCACACGCACTTTCTTTGATTCGGACATATGGGATGGCTCCTTAGAACTAGAATTTATTAAATTCGGTATGTGCTATAATCCAAATATTCACTCATAAGGAACATCGGATGGCCGGCACACACTCTGATTATACTCGACGCGTTGAACGTTTGTTAGAAGTTTGTCGTAATTTAAGTGCCAATTTAGATTTCCAACCTCTTTTACATTCGATTATCGAGGTCGCTTCGGAACTGACCCTCAGTGAGAGCAGTTCGATCCTGATCTATGATAAAGAGAATAATTACTTGCGATTCCTGGCTGCCCCCTGGTATATGATGGAGCGGCTTCAATCCATGGGCATCCCATTGGATCGATCGGTCGCCGGGTGGGTCTATTCCAATCAACAAGCTATGGCGCTGCACCACACGGATAAGGACAACCGCATCAGCCGGATGGTGGACCGGGAGATCACTGAAAATACGAATTCATTGCTGGCGGTGCCGTTGGTCTTCAAGGGAAAAACGATTGGAGTGTTGGAGACGATCAACAAATCTAATGACCAGCACTTTTCTGAAGATGATGTAATGGTTTTGGAGACGCTGGCTTCTCAGGCGGCTGTGGTCATTCAGAACCATATCCTGCTGGAAGAAACCCAACAGTCATTCCAAAAGATGATGGAATTGGACCGGATGAAAACCGATTTTATTGCCATCACATCCCATGAACTGCGCACACCATTGGGTCTCGTTCTGGGTCATACAACCATTTTGTTGGAAGACTGCCGTGAAGAGGACCGTCACAATCTGGAGGTAGTGCAGCAAAATGCCACCCGGTTACGGGAAATTGTTGAACAATTCTCGGATGTGGAACGCATGCGCCAGGGTATGACCAGCCTGCGCCGCACACGTGTTTCCGTCCCCGGTTTGGTACGCGATGTGATCGATTCCTTCCAATCGATTGCCAAGCAGCATGAGATTTCTTTGACTTCGGAGCTACCGTCAGGCTCATTGGTCGTTGATGGAGACGCCGAGAAGGTCGCCATTGCCTTGCGCAATTTGGTACAAAATGCCATTACTTTCACCAACCCGAGCGGTAAAGTAAAGGTCAAAGCAGAACAAGTACCGGGTTATATCAAGATCTCAATTATGGATAACGGGATCGGCATACCGGTTGAGGAACAAGAACGGATTTTTGAGCGATTTTATCAGGTGGAGAAACATATGACCCGCAAGCACGGCGGGATGGGCTTGGGGCTTTCCATTGCGCGTGAGATGATCGAGATGCACGGCGGCAAGATCTGGGTAGAAAGTGTGGAAGGCAAGGGAAGCAAATTCATGTTCTTCCTGCCCCAAAATGCCGCCCAAGCAACCGCCGCCAAATCCGTTTTCAGTGCCTGATTGACGAATAAATTAATCTCTTATGGTATAATGG
>DATMYN010000324.1:0-2011 GCA_035560875.1 Longilinea sp.
CAAATACCACCGGTAGAGAATAAAAAAAGTGTCTCACAGAGAAATTTTCTGTGAGACACAATCTATTTATGGCCAATTTTTTACTGGAACCACAATCCGCTGACTTTATATGGTTCGGTAGTGGTGATCACCACCCGCATAGCGGCATCACCGTTGGCAAAATGCAGGGTGAAGTAAGCAATATAGTATCCATCTTCCAGCAGTGTGGTTTGGAATTCATTGGATTGGTAAGACCCTAAGGATGAATCCAATTGCGAGCGAAGGTCCTCGAAGGTGGTTTCATCAAATGATCCAATCATGGTTTCATCCATATCCCGAATGAAGGCGTCATAATCATCATTGGCAATACTGTTGATGATGTTCTCCCCTATTGGTTGGGTCGCACTCAGGATCGCTGGATCAGGAGTAGGGGTAGGGGTAACATCTGATACGGACGCGGAACCACAGCCGGCCAGTATGACCGCAATGAGGATGAGGATAAGGGGAAGTATTCGTTTCATATTCATTCCTTTTCTTTTCACGATCAGCCTAAGGTAAAGGTTCAAATTTTGCCGTAAAGTGACGGAGTAATTCCGGCGCATAGGTAAAGCGGTATCCGCGGATTACTTTGCGTTTATCGGCTATACGTGCGGCTACCTCAGCCACATAATCAAGATGAGCTTGAGTATACACCCGCCGGGGTATGGCGAGGCGGACAAGCTCCAGCTTGGGATAATGCATTTCCTTGGTAACCGGATCCGCATGAGCGAACATCACAGAGCCAATCTCAACCCCACGCACGCCGCCTTCCAGGTATAAAGCTGCCGCCAATGCCTGGCCGGGGAATTGCGCATGCGGAATATGTGGCAGGAATGCGCCGGCATCCAGGTAGATGGCATGCCCGCCGGGGGGTTCCACAATGGGTATACCTGCTTCAACCATACGCTGTCCTAAATAGGCTGTCTGCCCGAGTCGGTAAGCCAGGTACGCTTCATCCAAACCTTCCATCAAGCCGACGGCCAAGGCATCCAGGTCACGTCCGGCCAATCCGCCATAGGTGGGGAAGCCCTCACGTAAGATCAAGGCATTGCAGATCTTTTGGTGTAATTGTTCATCGCGTACGGCCAAAAAACCGCCAATATTTACAATGGCGTCCTTTTTAGCGCTCATCCAGGCGCCATCCGCTAAAGAGAATATTTCTTTGGCAATTTCCAAAGTCGATTTATCTGCATAACCGGGTTCGCGTAATTTTATGAAATACGCATTTTCGGCATACCTGCAGCAGTCGATATAGAAAGGAATCCCAAATTCTTTATAGACCGCAGCCGTCTCCCGTATATTTTCCATGGAAACCGGTTGACCACCGGCAGCATTATTTGTGATCGTGATCGTTCCAAAGGGGATGTTTTCTGCTCCGGTTTTTTGGATGAACTCCCGCAGCTTGGAAATATCCATATTTCCCTTAAATGGGTGGAGTGAACTGGGTTGTTCTCCTTCGGGGATGACTAAATTGACCGGTCTGCCGCCGCGTGAAAGGATGTTACCTTCTGTCGTATCGAAGTGAGTATTGGAAGGAATTGAGCAGCCAGGTTTGACCAGCAGATCAGTCAAAATCGTTTCGGCTGCCCGGCCTTGATGGGTGGGCACAAAATACTCAAACCCAAAGATCTTTTGCATTGTCTCAGCCAGGTGGTAGTAGGAGCGCGCCCCGGCGTAGGATTCATCGCCTTGGATCATGGCGCCCCATTGGGCTGCACTCATTGCACCCGTACCAGAATCGGTTAACAGATCAATATAAACATCCTCAGCCCGCAAGGCGAATACGTTATACCCGGCAGTTTTCATTGCTTGTTGCCGTTCAGCCGCAGAGATCAAGCGGATTGGTTCTACCATCTTGATACGGAATGGTTCGGGGGGATAAGAGGTCATGTATGCTCCTGAGGGAATTTATCTCTATCGCTAGTGTAGCATGGATTACCTTTCTTTGAAAATGAGGAAGGTTATCTAATTGAGCGTAGAAATGCAGTAGCTG
>DATMYN010000325.1:0-3966 GCA_035560875.1 Longilinea sp.
GAGACACACAATATGTGTCTCCTTTTTGTTATGTCAAATTAATTCGGCATCCTTCTCTATTTTCCCAATCGCGCTCTCTCTTCCTCGACAATCTTCACATCCAGTTTCTTGAACATCGGTTTGGGTTCGTTCAACGCCCGCCCGGCCTCTAGGCCGGTGGGTTTCCATGTTCCCGTTGCCGTCCCGGCATGGTATTCCAAAACGGTGTGTTCACCCAAGTCATCCTTCACAGTCTGCGTGGATTGGGTCCCGAACAACGGTTTGTCATACCCTAAACCAATATTCAACTGTTCGCTGGAGAACGGCAGGAAAGGCGCAAACAAGATCTTTAGGTTATCGATGGCTTTCAAAGCCACATATACAGCCCGGGCGGCTGCCTGCCGGTCAGTTTTGATCGCCATCCACGGGGCGGTTCGATCCAGATAAACATTAACCTCGGTCGCCAGGCGCATCGCCTCAGAGACCGCTGCCCGTAAATGGACCGCTTCCAACTCGTTTCCAACACTCTCAAAGCCATCTTCGACCGTCTTAAGTAATTCTTTATCTACATCGCTCAACTCACCCGGTTCGGGGATATGCCCATCGAAATTCTTATAGGTGAAAGAAAGCACCCGGTTAGCCAGGTTGCCCCAGGTTGCCACCAATTCGTTGTTATTGTGCTTGTAAAAATCATCCCAATCCCAATCGCTGTCGCGGTTCTCGGGCATATTGATGGTCAGGTAATACCGCAGAGCATCCGGGTCATAGCGGGTCAGAAAATCCTTGCCCCACACCGCCCAATTGCGGCTGCCGCTGATCTTCTGCCCTTCCAGGTTCATGAATTGGTTGGCAGGTACATCATACGGCAGGGTTAAAGAACCCTCTTCCTCGCTATAGATCTCCAAGAACTGCTCCCCGGCGCCCATCAACTCGGCCGGCCACATGGCGGTATGGAAGAAGATATTATCTTTTCCGATGAAATAGAAGGCTTTCGCGGCCGGGTTTACCCACCAATCCTTCCAGCTTTGCGGGCTTCCGTTTAAAGCCGCCCATTCGATGACCGCCGAAAGGTACCCGATGACCGCCTCGAACCACACATACAACCGTTTTTCTTCCCACCCTTTTACGGGGACCGGTACACCCCAATCCAGGTCGCGCGTAATCGGACGCGGTTTCAATCCTTCGGCTTCGATCTTACCCAAGGATTCACCCAATACGGTCTCGCGCATATAGCTGGTCCGGTCGCGCAGGAATTGCGCCACATCCGGTTCAAGCTTGGATAGATCAAGGTAGAAATGCTCGGTTTCCCGCAGTTCCAAGGCGCCGTCACCGGTCTTGGCGTGCGGGTTGATCAACTTCTCAGGCTCCAATACATTCCCGCATTTATCGCATTGGTCCGAGCGTGCATTTTCATAACCGCAGATGTAGCAGGTACCTTCTACGTACCGGTCCGGCAAAAAGCGTTTGCCTTCCGGTGAATACCATTGCATGGATTTTTGCGTATACAAAAATCCATTCTCTTGTAAGGCGGTAAAAATGGACTGGGCAACCTTGAAATGGTTAGCGGTATGGGTGGTGGTAAAGAGATCGTAATCGATCCCCATTTGTTGGAAAAGTTCAATAAAACTGTTGTGGTAGCGTTTGTAGATCTCCTCAACAGGTTTGCCTTCAGAATCTGCCCGCAGGGTGACCGGGGTACCGTGAGAATCGGTACCCGAAACCATGACCACGTGGTTGCCCTTCAAGCGGTGGTAGCGGGCAACAATATCACCCGGTAAATGCGACCCGGTGATGTTTCCCACATGGATCTCGGCGTTGGCATACGGCCAGGCAACAGCAATCAACACAGTTTCAGTCATAGCTCACCTCGAGCGTTGAGAATAGTAAATTTTATCATGAACATCAGGCAAGTTGAGTGATAAAGAGGCATTAGGAAACGATATCCTGATGATCCATCCTTCCCGGGTTATCCGTGTGCGGATATCCAAAACAGAAACTACTGTACAATTAATTTCATGGATCCTGTCCTCCCGCTTGACCAGGTCATCAACGGCGACTGCATCGAAGTGCTGCAATCCCTGCCGTCTGCCTCCGTGGATTTGATTTTTGCCGATCCCCCTTATAACCTTCAACTCCAAAATGAATTGCGCCGCCCCGATAACAGCCTGGTCGATGCTGTCGATGAGGATTGGGATAAATTCACCGACTTTAGCGCCTATGATGACTTTACCCGCGCCTGGCTGACAGCCTGCCGGCGTGTATTGAAACGCAGCGGCGCTTTATGGGTCATTGGCAGCTATCACAACATCTACCGCGTTGGCGCCATCTTACAAGATTTGGGGTATTGGGTTCTTAATGATATCGTATGGATAAAAAATAACCCGATGCCCAATTTCCGCGGGGTGCGCTTCACCAACGCTCATGAAACTTTGATCTGGGCTCAAAAAGAACGCGGCGCTCCGTACACCTTCCACCATCACAGCCTGAAAGCCCTCAATGACGACCTGCAAATGCGTTCGGATTGGTACCTGCCGATCTGCACCGGTAAAGAACGCCTGCGTCACAACGGCCAAAAGGTTCATTCCACCCAAAAGCCGGAAAGTCTGTTGTACCGCATTTTGATGGCCACCACCAATCCCGGTGACGTGGTCTTGGATCCCTTCTTAGGCGCCGGTACAACCGCTGCCGCCGCCCGTTTGCTGGGACGGCATTGGATCGGGATAGAAAAAGACACCGAATATGCCACTCTGGCTGCCCGGCGGATTGCCGCTGTCCAACCCGTCCCGGAAGAACACCTTCACTTACCGGCTAATCCGCGCAGCCAACCCCGGATTGCCGTCGGTACACTGTTGGAAACCGGTTTATTGAAAGCCGGGCAAACCTTAACCCTTGGGCCGCAAGGTCCTGGCGCCCGTCTGCTGGCAGACGGACGGCTGGAGTATAATGGGGTCGTCGGTTCGATCCACCAGATCGCCCGGCAAATTTCCCCTCAATTCGCCAATGGATGGGAATGTTGGTTTTACCAAGATCCATCCGGTACCGCACCTCAACCTATCAATGCGTTGCGCCAATTATACCGGGCGCAAAATATTCCCCCTCAGGAGGCAATCCATGACAAAGAGTTATAAACAATCTCGTTGGAGTCTTAATGATATGTTCTCGGCGCCTGATGGCCCGGAGATGGACGCTGCTTTCGTTGAAATTGAAAAGGGAGCCGCCGCCATAGAAGCCCGCCGCCCGCAGTTGACCGAGGCGATCACAAGCTCTGAATTTCTGGATTTCCTTCACGAATTAGAGAAACTGGAAAGGAAAGCCTATCGCATCGGCGCTTATGCCGCCGCCTTATTCTCCGAAGATACGCAAAATCCGGCCGCACTTACCCTTATGGGTCGTTCAGACCAATTCTTGACTGAAATGGGTAACCGCCTGCTCTTCTTCAGCTTATGGTGGAAAGGCTTATCCGATGAGAAAGCCGCCCAACTGATGAAAGACAGCGGTGATTACCACTACTTTTTAGAGGAAATGCGCCATTTTAAACCCCATACCCTCAGCGAGCCAGAAGAAAAGATCATCAATCTTAAAAACATCACCGGTTCCTCGGCACTTTCCACGCTCTACAGCACCTTTACCAACCGCTACCAATTCCCGCTTAAAGTGGGCCGCAAATCCCTAATGCTGACTCGCGGCGAGTTGATGATGTATGTCCGCCAATCAGACCCCGATCTGCGCGCGAAAGCGTACCAATCGCTGTATAAAGTGTACGGAGATGATGGTCCCATTCTGGGTCAGATGTACCAAACCCGGGTGCGCGATTGGCAAATCGAGCAGGTAACCTTACGGAAATTTGCCAGTCCGATTGCAGCCCGCAACCTGGGTAACGACATACCCGATCAAGTTGTAGATACCCTCCTGGATGTAGCCCAAAAGAACAATCAGGTCTTTCAGCGCTTCTTCCAGCTCAAAGCCCGCTGGTTGGGCCTGCAGCGC
>DATMYN010000326.1:0-4215 GCA_035560875.1 Longilinea sp.
CGGCTGATTTCTATGAATTGGGGATGGGTGAACCTTATTCCCTCTCAGCGATCCACGGTACTGCAACCGGCGATCTATTGGATGATGTAGTTTCTTCCTTCCCCTCTCAAGAGGAGGAAGGCGAAGATGAATCGATCAAGATCGCCATTGTCGGGAAACCTAATGTGGGTAAATCCAGCTTACTTAACCGCCTGGCCGGAGAAGACCGCGCCATTGTTAGCCCGATCGCCGGGACAACCCGGGATGCGATCGATACCCATATTACTTATAACGACCTGCCTGTTACCCTCATCGACACGGCTGGCATCCGCCGGCGGGGTAAGATCATCCCCGGTGTCGAGAAATACAGCGTGATCCGCTCCATTCGCGCCATTGAACGGGCGGATGTTGCTTTGTTGTTGATCGATGCAGTCGATGGGATCAGCGCTCAGGATGCGCATATCGCCGGGTTCATCTTGGAAGCCTACAAGAGTGCGGTTGTGATCGTGAATAAATGGGATGCCATCACAAAAGACAATTACACCATGCAGCAGTACACCGACCGCATCCGTCAGGATCTGAATTTTATGCCGTACGTTCCGGTGATGTTCATTTCTGTGAAAACCGGCCAGCGCGTGGATCAGGTACTGCCAACCGCCGTTCAAGTCCAAGAGCAGCGCTTGGCACGCATCTCCACCGGAGCCCTGAACCGTATTCTCCAGGCTGCTCAGGATGCGCACACCCCGGTTTCACACGGCGGCGGGTCTTTACGTATGTATTACGGCACCCAAGTGCGCAGCGATCCCCCGACTTTCCTGATCTATGTCAATGATCCCAAATTAGCTCATTTTTCCTATTACCGCTATCTGGAAAACCAGATCAGGGAGCAATATCCGTTTACCGGGACCCCGATCCGCATCGTATTCAAAGCCCGCCGATAATACTCTCTCTTGCCTTCCCTATCTAGCGGCTTTATAATGGCTGTACATAGGCTATTAATGAGTATGGAAGAAAACATTAACCCAGAACAACTTTCACCTTCCTCCAGCGCGCCGGCACCCGCCCGCACGTCATGGAGGCGTTTTTTCTTAGAAGTATTGGAAACGCTGGTCTTAGCGGCCTTGCTTTACTTTGCCATTGATAGTGTGATGGCACGCGTCCGGGTAGAGAATATCAGCATGAAACCAACCCTCCAACCTGGTGAATTTTTACTTGTGAACAAGTTGGCTTACCGGTGGAGTGATATCCAATATATGGATATCATCGTTTTCCGCTACCCACTAGACACGACCCAGGATTACATAAAACGGGTAATTGGGCTTCCGGGAGATGTGGTTCACATTGAGAATGGGATCGTCACCGTCAACGGTAATCCACTGGATGAGCCATATTTGAATGCTCCACCGATGTATTCCGGTGAATGGGTTGTCCCGGAGAATACCGTTTTTGTCCTGGGTGATAACCGCAACCAATCATCCGATTCGCACAGTTGGGGGTTTGTGCCCTTTGAGAATATTATTGGCAGGGCATTACTGATTTATTGGCCTTTCAATGAATTTGAGGTTTTAACCCATCCTCAAATTGTTAGAGCTGAAACGACGCCTTAAGCGAATAACACCTGTAATGATCATTAGGAATTACCGGACGTATTCATTTTATGGTATGGCACAATTAATGGACTGGCAGGTTGAGGAGTATTTATCATGACCGCCGAACAATCTACAGAGATCACGTTACCCTGCAAAGAATGCCAGGCCGGTGTTATGCACCGAAAGTTTGTTACCTATATTACCTATATGGCCGATGAACTTGTATCCGTCCCGGATTTCCCGGCTTGGGTGTGCGATGTGTGCGGCCGCAGAGAATATGATGCCCAGGCATTGACCAGGCTATCACTGTTGTTAAGCCCGCATGCGGGAAAATCAACCATGCGGCATACCCATCCCACAAGACGGACTCCCCCCAAACCGAAAGCCTCTAGAACAGCAAAACCGGACTAAAAGTCCGGTTTTTTTTTTACAATAGTCTACTGAGTTAGCCGAAGAAAACGCTTGTCGAAGTGAACAATATTATTAAATCCAAACCTGCAAGGGCTAAGGAGCAGGCTGCCAGGCTGGCTGCCGCTGATTTCCGGGCAGGTTGGTCAGGTTCGTTTGCATGGCTCCGTTGGAATTCATCAAATAGATTTCAGCATTTCCGTCGCGCCTGGAAGTAAAAGCCACCCATTGTTGATCGGATGACCAGGTGGGATTTGTGTCAAATCCTGATGTCGTGATTTGCTGAATGCGGTTGCCGCGCTCTTCGACAACGGTCACATACAGGTTGGTGAGAACACCTTCCTGACGGGTGTACATGATTTGTGTGCCATCCGGTGACCAATCCACTTCGGCGACGTTGCCCAACCGGCCCATTAATTCGCGTGTGTCGAATGCCTGGGGCGGGTCATTGCTGTAACCGGCTGCGGAGGTGCGCAAATACAATACCTGGCGGCCGCTCACCGAGGCAATAACGGAAAGATATGACATCTCTGGGGACCAGGCTGGTGCATACTCTTGCAAGGAATAACTTGCCCGGCGGATATTACTCCCATCGGCATTCATCAGGTAAACCTGGCGGATTCCGTTCGAGCCCAGGCTTGTGAAAGCGATCGTACTGCCATCCGGTGACCAGGCGGGCAATGTATCATCCCCGGCGTGTTGGGAAAGGTTAACCGGAGGAATACCGGGTGCGCTTAGCTCCAATACCCATATGTCCAGGCCGAGTGATGACTGACCTGATGGAGCAACAAATAAAAGTTGAGTACCATCCGGAGACCAGGCTGGATCGCTTTTATCACCGTCATCCGTGGTCAACTGTTCATTTGAGATCACGTCAAATTGACCGGTATTGTTCATGCTGACTTCCATCAGCCAGACTTGATCAAAACCGTCCTCACTCTGATCAGATATATAAGCGATCGCTCCGCCGCCTAAAATTTCTATTGATACGGTCGGGGTGATACTTGGTTCAGGCGTTAATGTAACAGTCTGGGCAATATCCACTCCCGGCGCTTGGGTCTGGTCAGCAGATTGGTCCTTTAATGTGGGTGTGCTCGCTGCATTGTTGGAATTTGTTTGAGGAGTAGATGTACCGGATGCGTTCATGGGGCTTCCGGCTAACAACAGTACCAATAAGAAAGTTACTCCGGCAAGGGCTGCCAGACCACCGCCGATGATCACTCCCAGGCTGAGGGGTGACAGGGTGCGGGGCTGTTTGGGTTTGGAACGAGTAGTCCTTTTAGCGGTGACATTCGGGATGGTGCCCGGCATGGGTTGGATGGGTTCAAGGTTTGATTTTTTACTTGTGGGGATATTATTCCCGGAGGCATCGATCAAAGCTTGATAGAAATCATTAATGGTCGGGAATCTATCCTGAGGATGTAGTGATAACGCTTTCTCGATGGCGGCAGCCACCCCTGGTGGAAGATCCGCCCGGAAGGTTAATAAGGGCGTCAACACGGCTTCATTCAACACCCGTTGGAAGGCATCCGGCGGTTTGTGGTTGGCCAAGACCGTATAGATCGTGGCTGCCAGGGCGTATTGGTCCGAATAGGGACCGGTATGGCTTGAACCGTATTGTTCGGGCGGGGAAAACCCGGGGGTCAACCCGGCTGCACCGGTGGTCGTGATCTGCGACCCATCGCCGGATTTGGCGATCCCAAAATCCACCAGGACGATTTCGTTGGAAGGGGTAAGTTTGATATTGCCGGGTTTGATATCCCGGTGGATGACGGGTGGGTTTTGACTGTGTAAGTAACTTAAGGCGCTGCAAAGCTGTTCGGCGACCTGCATGGCCATATCCAGGGGCAACCCGCCCTTTTGTTTTAATAAAGAATCCAGATCATCACCGGGGATGTAATCCATGACCAGGTACTGGTCTTCACCTAACACAAAGTAATCGGTAACCCGCGGCAGGTTGGGGTGGCGCAGGGTGGCCAGTAAACGTGCCTCACGCAAGAACTGGGATGTGCCTTGGGCAGTGGCGGTGTGGTTATATTTAACTGCTGCAACCTGATCCAGCACCGTATCTTGTGCCAGATACACGGCGCCCATCCCGCCTTGACCCAATTTCCGCATGATGCGGTAACGTTCGTTTAATATTGATTCTGGTTGGGGTTCCATACAACAGTCATGTCCCTGGCTTTAAAAGAATCCGGCTGTACATTATTTTAACCGGTCGAACAATACCTCGGAATAA
>DATMYN010000327.1:0-2356 GCA_035560875.1 Longilinea sp.
TGAGGGTTTACATGACGCAGGTATGGGGTTGAATACTTTTTCATCGTGTGTTGGAATACTTATTGCAACTCTATCTATTGTCAACGATTTTAGATTTGGAGGAAACTATGATCCTGGGAATAGATGTCAGCCGTTATCAAAAAACGATCGATTGGGCATTGCTGAAATCGAAAGGTGTCGAATTTGTCGTAATAAAAGCTACCTCAGGGAATTATTTACAGGATCCCAAATTCTCCGATCATGTCGCCGGGGCAAATGCCGCCGGCCTAATCGTTGGCGCTTATCATTGGTGCGATCCACTGGTTGGCGCCGGTTCCCAGGCGCAATACTTCCTGAATGCTATCCAAGGCAAACAGATCAAATTCCTGGCCGCCGATATGGAACAGCAGTGGGCAAGCTGGCAGGAATGGCAGAACCGCAATATCACCCAACTCTTATCACCGACCCAGATCAGTGAAAATGGCCGTCAGATCGTGGGATATTGGCGCCAGCGCAGCCAATTACCGGTAGTGGTTTATACCCGCACTTCTTTTATAACAAATTATGCCCAACCAGCATTGTCCTGGCTTAAAGATTATCCGGTCTGGTTAGCCTGGTATCCATTCCGGGCTGGGACGGTATCAGTAACCTGGGAATCGTTCGCCCAATCTTATGCACCAGCAAGCGATACCGGTATGCGGCTGCCATCCGGTGTCAATAGTTGGACTTTTTGGCAATTCTCAGGGGATAAGTTCAGATTGCCTGGTGTGGATACTCTGGTCGATGTGAATTACTATAATGGGGATTTGAATGCTTTACGGCAGTGGGTCGGTTTACCGGCTATCCCGCCAACACCAACCACAACGGATCCGGTCACACCCACAACACCAACAACAACTGACCCAACCACTCCGGTGACACCAACCCATACAGTAGAAGAAAGGCTTGCGTTATTAGAGACGCAAGCCCGGGTACATGGGTGGAGTGTTTAATTAGGCGCTGACAAGTTGGCGAGCGACTGCCACAGCCCGGCTGGCATCAGCGGCGTAGCCATCGGCGCCGATCTGTTGGGCATAGCTTTCCGTTACCGGAGCACCGCCAATCATCACTTTTACTTTTTTCCGTAAACCGGCGGTTTCTAGCGCCTCAATTGTGGCTTTCATATTGGTCATAGTGGTGGTGAGCAAAGCGGACATGGCGACAATATCCACTTGATTGGTATTTACGATCTCAACAAATCTTTCAGCGGGGATATCAGCTCCGGCATCGATTACTTTAAACCCAGCGCCTTCCAGCATCAAAGACACCAGATTCTTCCCGATATCGTGTAGATCACCTTTCACAGTGCCGATGACAACCGTACCGGCAGCTTTGATATTGTTTTGGACTAGCAGGGGCTGCAAGATAGCCATACCGGTTTTCATTGCGCGGGCCGAGATCAGCATCTCCGGAACGAAATACTCGCCTTCCTCAAAACGGCGCCCAACTTCTGCCATGGCGGGAATTAGGCCTTCGTTCAATATGGCAGCAGCTTCCAAGCCGGTTTGGATCGCTTCATTTACGCTTTCTTGCACGCCGGGGGTATCCCCATCAACAACGCCATTAAATATTTTTTGCACGATCGAGTTCATTGGGTTATGCTCCTTCGGTGTATCTTGTCATGCAGCACAGATAATATTATCATCATTTGACATTTCGATGGACTTTCCAGGATCAACAATTAAGAAATCATCATCCCATTCACCGAAAAGTAATTTCCTTACCAAATCCAAATCGCCAGCCAGGTGTTCAAGACGCCATTTCCGCTTTTCAGCTTGTAAGCCCGCATTTTGCCTGGCATCTTCATTCTTCGTCATACCAGTCTCAATCCAGGCAGCGCGTTCATAATGCTGCTGCCAAGCGCCCATTACTTCCATTAAATATTCGGCGTTATCCTTGCCATATTTTTGCACATATTCCTGGTATACCGATTCTTTGGTGCCATCCAAGGGTGTACCCAGGGCTAATCCGGCATCCGAAAGGTTGCCCCTCTCGACATAATCCTGCTCATACCAATAGGTGCCAGGGGTTTGAGAAAATTCGTGATCATAGCGACTACGACTTCCTAAAAACAATGTGATGCAGTCATGGGCTCGCGGGATCACCAGGGGTATTTGGGCAGCTTTCAACCCATGCGTGGCGCGTCCGCATAAGGCATATCCCAAAACTACCGCTTGATATTTTTGCGGATCGACGGCATTGATCTTTTCTTGTAATGCTGCCCTAAGCACATCGGGGGTATTGTGTAAACCAATCTCCACCAATTCCACGTCCATGATATGCGGACTGGCAGCGGAATGATGATAGACCGGACGCGCTAGACTTTCACAGGTGATGC
>DATMYN010000328.1:0-2619 GCA_035560875.1 Longilinea sp.
GTTTTGGAAACAGCCGATCCGGAGTTCTTTGACCCGGCTTGTCTGCCCGATTTATCCATTGAACGCACAACGGCTGAAGAAGTAGAGCACCTGGTTTACTTAAGTGCCCACCCGGAATTACCGGCTGAATTTGATTAGTTCAATAGGCGGTTATTGTATCTTTGAAGCCCCTGAGGGGTTAATATCCGCGATGAGTTCCAAAGTATAATACGGTAACCAATGTGTCTGGTTGAGTTGTTTTTATTCGACTAAGGAAGGGTAAGTATGTTATTCCACGATTTTGTATCGTTTGTTTTACGTTCACCGCTGCATAGATTGTTGAGCAAAGCCACCATGCTGGTCACCATGACCGGTAGGAAAACGGGAACCCCCGTTACTTTACCGGTTAATTACATCCAAGACGGCAGCCAACTTTTCACCATCAGTCAGCGCAACCGGGTGTGGTGGCGTAACCTGCGCGGCGGAGCCAGCGTTATCCTGCGCTTACGCGGACAGGATGTGGTTGCTACCGGTAAGGTTGTTGAAATTCCCGCCGAAGTGGGGCGCGAATTATGTGTTTTTGTTCAAAAGCGGGCTCCCGCCTATCAGAAATATTTGAAGATCGACATGCTTCCGGATGGTACTCCTTCACCCGCCAGTTTGGAAAAAGTGGCCCAAGAACGGGTTTTCATCGTATTTGATCTAACTCATGGGAACGGCTAACCAAACATTATGCAGGTAACCGACGAGATCAAAAGCCGTCTAGATATTGTGGAGTTGGTTTCACAGACCGTGAAACTGCGCCGGACGGGTAAAAACTACATCGGTTTTTGCCCGTTCCACAGCAATACCCATACACCGGCTTTTGTTGTCTTCCCGGATTCCGGCACCTGGCGCTGCTTCGGGCAGTGCAATGAGGGTGGCGACATCTTCAAGTATGTAATGAAGAAAGAGGGCTGGGATTTTCCAGCCGCCCTGAAATTCCTGGCTGATAAAGCCGGGGTGAAGTTGGAAGCGGTGACGCCCGAACGGCAGGCGGAAGAAGAAGAATACACCCGCTTGCGCAGTTTGATGGAAGAGGCAGTCACTTTTTACCGCTCGCAGTTGCTGCAAAACCCGGCCGGGCAGGCAGCCGCCCGTTATCTGGAAAAACGTGGTCTTACCGCTGAAGCCATGGAACGCTTTGGCCTGGGGTATGCGCCCGATAGCTGGGATGCGGTCGAACAGTACTTAACTGGCAAGGGTTACTCGCATGAAGAGCTTATCCAGGCCGGCATGCTTTCAGAAAACCCCGAATCGGGCAAAAGCTACGACCGTTTCCGCAACCGCATCACCTTTCCGATCCGGGATATGCTCGGCAAGATGACCGGTTTTGGGGCGCGCATCCTTAACCCCGAAGACCAGCCTAAATTCTTGAATTCCCCCCAAACAGCCCTATTTGATAAGGGACGTTTGTTATACGGCTTGGATCAAGCCCGTAAAGCAATCCGAGCTGCCGATCAGGTTGTGATCGTGGAAGGCTACCTGGATGTGATCGCCTTGCACCAGACCGGTTTCACCAACACGGTTTCTCCCATGGGCACAGCCCTGACCGAAGACCAACTGCGTGTGCTTAAGCGCCTTACCCGCCGGATCGTGCTGGCGTTGGATGCGGATGCTGCCGGGGAAAAAGCCACTCTGCGCGGCCTGGAAGTAGCCCGCCAAACCATGGATCACAGCGATGAACTGGGATTTGATGCCCGCGGCTTGCTGCGCCACGAAGCCCGTTTGCAGGCTGATGTGCGCGTTACCACCCTGCCGCCCGGAGCAGACCCGGATGAGGTTGCCCTTAAAGACCCGGAAGAGTGGAAACGCATCATCGAATCGGCCAAACCGATCGTTGTGCATGTCATGGATACGTTAACCGCCAGCCGTGATATCGATGACCCGAAAACCAAGAGCGAGATCGCTGCCCAGGTGATGCCGTTGATCGAAGACGTACCCAATGCCGTTGAACGCGACGCCTACCGGCAGAAATTAGCCCGCTTGCTGCGCATCGATGAGCGTGCTTTGGTGGGTAGTGGTGCTCAGCCAGGCGTACGGCCGCGCCGCCGCCAGGCGGTCCAACCGGTGGTCGAACAGCAGGTTCAGCCAACCGTTAAGGTCAACCGGCTGAATGTGGACCTGGAAAAGCATTGTCTGCGTTTACTGCTGCGCCAACCGGAGGTGATTTCCTGGTTGGACCGCCAACTGCAGCGCTATGAATTGGCCCGCTTCACGGTCCAGGATTTTGAAAACTCAGAGCATCAAGCCTTGGCCCGCGTTGCCCTGCAGAGCTTGAATCAGGATGATGTCGAACCCGCCCAATTTGTGCAGGAAAATATTCCCGAAGAATTTAGTGTTATCGCCGGAGAATTGATGGCTCCGGCGGAAAAGGAATTTTCCCTTGACAAGCAGCGCGAGGATCTGGTCCGTTCGGTCAGCCGCCTGCGCAGTCTCCACTTGAATGATGCCATCGATCAAATGCGTTATTTACAGCAGGAAGCCCAGGAACAAGGTGAACAAGGCTTGACTCCTTATCAAGAAATGATCATGAAGTATATGTTGGCGCGCGGAAGATTGGAACGCCTTGAAAATAACATTACTTCATTGATGGTAAAT
>DATMYN010000329.1:0-4305 GCA_035560875.1 Longilinea sp.
CCTGCGGGAACACCTATATCGTAAAACCTTCGGAACGGGTCCCGCTGACCATGCAGCGCATTTTTGAACTCATTGAAAAAGCCGGTTTTCCCAAAGGGGTTGTCAATCTGGTCAACGGCAGCCGGGTGGCCGCCGATGCGCTGATCGAGCACCCATGTGTGAAGGCGATCAGTTTTGTGGGCTCAACACCCACGGCAAAGTACATCTATGCCCGTTCAGCTGCTTTGGGAAAGCGAGCCCAATGCCAGGGAGGTGCTAAGAACCCGATCGTGATCCTAGCGGATGCAGATGTAGACATGACCATCAAGATCATTGCCGACAGCGCCTTTGGCTGTGCCGGGCAGCGCTGCCTGGCAGCATCTTTGATCCTACCGGTAGGTAGCGCCAAGGATTGGTTCGTACCCGCCATCGCGGAAGCTGCCCGCCAGCGAACAGTTGGGTATGGTATGGAAAAGGGTATTCAAATGGGACCGGTGATCTCACCAGAGAGTAAGTCCCGAATAGAAGCATTAGTGGATAAAGGTCTGGCAGAAGGAGCCAAGCTCGTTGTGGATGGAAGAAAAGCCAGCATCCCCGGCTATGAACAGGGTAACTTTATCCGACCGACTGTGCTGGAAGGGTTACCTCCCCAAGGTGAACTGGCCCGCACCGAGGTCTTTGGGCCTGTTCTGGGGATTTTACCCATGAGCACTCTGGAAGACGCCCTGAGTTGGATCAACCGTAACCCATTCGGGAATATGGCTTGTCTATTCACCAGCAGCGGGGCGGCGGCGCGCAAGTTCCGGCATGAAGCTGATGCGGGGAATGTCGGTATCAATATCGGGGTGGCAGCTCCTTTGGCAACCTTTCCCTTCAGCGGATGGAAAGACAGTTTCTTTGGGGATCTGCACGGTCAGAGCATGGATGCGGTAAACTTCTTCACCCAAAAGAAAGTGGTGGTGGAACGCTGGCCGAAGGAATGGAGTAGGACTTTCTAAGTTAATTCATCATCGGATTTAGGCACTAGCCCCTAAAAGTCTTTGAGACCTTTAGCGGCTGGTGTTTTTATTATTTTCCAGCCCGTTTCGCCATCGCCCGCTTCCCTTCGTCGGAGGCGGCGTAGGACTGCAGCTCTTTGATACGCTTGATCAACATCGGGTGGCTGGACAAAGATTCGGATAGGATACCGGTAAACGAATCATCCTCCGCATCAATGGCTGCCAGGGCGTTTTGGAATTGAACCTGGGAGCGGATATCCCCGGCGACGATCTCGACCAATGCTAATACCGCTTTATTGAGATTCCCGCACGCCAATAAACCCGCTCGATCGGCAGAATACTCGCAAGCCCTGTTCCAGGCTCTGAAGATCAAGGTAATGATCACTGCGACCGCAAAAGAAGAGGGTACACCGGCCATACCGCCAATGATCGTATTCAACCAAGTGTGTCCCAGCACTACATGACCCAGTTCATGCCCGATAACAAATTTGATCTCATCCTCATCCATGATGGTGAGCAAAGGACTGTAAATGACCACAACCTGCGGTTCTGTGATCCCAAAGGTGTAGGCATTGCGTTCGCGCGTGTTGAGCACATACACTTCCACATCTTTTTCGTCCAGGCGGCGCTTGCAGGTCTCTATCGCATTGGCTAATGCCGGCGCCGATTGAGGGGTAACCAATTGGGCTTGCTGCATGATCTGGCGGTGGTGGGATTGATTGGAGAAGTACGCCATGGCGATGAAAACGATCACCAAGGCCGGTGCCAGGCAAAATGTCGGGATGGCTGTCAGTACCAATAGTCCCCCTAATAATAAGAAGGTAACCGCTAAAATGATCGCTTCGGATGGGTAACGATATTCACTCATTTTTTTCTTCTCCTTGGTCCACAACCAGGTTGATCTTTTGTCCATAATCGCATAAATCCAAAACAGGGCAATGCGGGCAATCCGGTCTGCGGGCGTGGCAGGTTTCACGACCCAAGCGGATAAGGTTGAGATGGGCCGGACCGTACCCATCCGCCGGGAACAACTCTGCCAGATGAGTATGGGCTTGTTCCACCGTCATCTTGTCCGGCCGTAACCCTAATCTGCCGCTGACACGGTAAATATGGGTGTCTACCGGAAAAGCCGCCTGCCCTAAAGAAAACTGTAAAACAATAGAAGCAGTCTTTGGACCAACACCTTTAAAGCGCACCAACCAGGCGAATACCTCTTCACGTGACAGCCTCTCTAAAAAGGAAAGGTCTAGGGTACCGCGTTCGGCTGTGATCTGCTTGAGCACCTGTTGGATGCGCGGACCTTTTTGGTTGGCTAAGCCAGCCGTACGAATGGCATCTACCACAGCCTCTATAGGAGCATCGCGAACCTGCTCCCAGGTCGGAAAACAACTGCGCAGACGCTCAAACGCTGCGTCGCGGTTGCGATCATTGGTATTTTGGGAAAGGATAGTGGAAACCAACTCGTCCAATGCAGGCATGGGGATCCGCCATTGCGGTACGCCATACACGGCGAGCAAGCGATGGTAGATTTCTAGCGCCCGTTTGTGCAGGATTGGATCGATATCAGACTGCATGAACTAATTATACCGGTTTAGCCGAACTTATCCGCGCTGCAGCTTTACCTTGGCACGCAGTTCGCCCACCTCAAGACCGCGCCAATTCCGGATCGGGCGTTCATTAAAGCGGGACAAGGTCTTCCGCATTTCAGGGGATAATGCCCCTAACTGATCCAGCACAGCCAAAACCACCAACGCGCGCGCCCGGCTGTCGTTCCCCATCCCGGGCGGGAAGGTTGGACGGATGTTGCTGTAGAGGTCGCCGTCACTGATCTTTACCGCGATCCCTAAGGCAGGGCTGCCTGCCCCCATGGCTCCAGGCAGTAAGCCGATTATCTGGTAGCCCTCAGCCCCTGCTTTACTGAGCATACTGCCTTTGGCAGCGGTCATGAATTCGGTGTCAAAACGAGCCGGACCGGCCACCATATCCGGATTTGCCATCATCGCCTTGGTGATTTGCCGGCAGGCAGCTGCCCGCTTGGCATTCAACGTGTCCGGGTCGCATAAACGTGCCATACCGAAGGCAGCGTTATATAACGGCACCGCAAAGGTGGGTACCGAACAACCATCAATCCCCACGATCACATCGCCAACCTCTAATCCGCACATAGGTGCAAAGGTTTCGATGATCGTATGCTGGACCGGGTGACCCAGGTCAATGTAATTGGTTAAAGGGTAATTTCGTAAGCGGGCATGGGCCAGCATACCGGTGTGTTTTCCAGAGCAGTTATGGCGGTTTGGGGTTGGCTGCTCACCGCGGTCATGGAGGGCATCAGCCATGGTATGGTCCGAAAGCGGATGAGTCCCGCACAACAGGTCGGATTCATTAATCCCAATCTTCTTTTGTAAGCCGGTCAATACTGAGAGATGTTCATCCGTTCCGGAATGGGAAGCACACATGAGGGCTAATTCACGATCGGTTATGCCAAAATGCTCCACTCCCCCGCGTTCTACAAAAGGCAAAGCCTGAAACGGTTTCGCTGAAGAACGTAGATACGAACTCATATGCGGATCGCCGGCACTGGCGATCAAACGCCCGGCGGCATCAACCACAGCTAAAGCACCAAAATGGATCGATTCGACAATTGGGCCACGCGTGACTTCGACCAGGGGAACATAACCAGCCTGTGACATATTTTGGTAATCCTCCATTCCTCGGGCATTGTACTACACCGGGCGCGTAAATACAGCGGCTGAAAGGCACCTTTCAACGGCGAAAGATTACATGTTATTCAGCTATATCATCAGTGGTTGAACAAAACTTCCTTAAGTAGTATTGGCGCAGCCCAAAGCGGATCCGGCGGCTGCAGATGGCTTCCCGGTCGGCCGGGACATTAAAGCGTGCCAGCATCTTGGCACTGATGGCGTCGGTATCTTCCGGTAAGCCTTTACGTTCCGCCAGAGCCGTTAATCGGGTCTGTACATCTTGTATAAAGGCCAACTGAACCTTAATATCATCGCGGGTTACCAAACCACCCCGTCCGCTGACGATCAGATAATTCTTGTATGGGTTCTCCAGCAGTTGTTTCAATCCTTCGATCCAAAGGTCCAGATCAGCAGCCGCCAAGAATGGGGGCTGTTTTATGGTTACCATATCGCCGACAAAGATGATGCCATCATTGGGCATGATTCCCCAAATAGCCGTTGGTGATGGACCCGGATGGCTTTCCAAGACCAAGGGTTGGTCGCTCCAATAGACCTGCATGCGGTCGGTAAAGGTCAACTCCGGGGGAGCCCAACGAATTCCGCCGAGTCCCTCGGTCAATTCCCAT
>DATMYN010000330.1:0-2656 GCA_035560875.1 Longilinea sp.
TGTGCGCTCCTTATTCAGCGGTTTCATCATCATGGCCTCTGCTTGGAGCGGTGTAGCCCAAAACCTGAGCAATTTCAGCAGCACATTCGGTTCCGACACTGGCGATATCAACAGCGCCATGATCGGGGTCAACCAGATCCAACAAATTGCTGCTGATAATGAAGGAAATCTGGGTGATCCCTCATTGAGCGGAAACCTGTTCGATGCTGCCATCCCCGGCGGCTGCACAGCCGGTCAATCGGTTTGGGTGCGCTATTCTCTGCTCAACCAGGTTTTATGGCAGTACAACGAAGCTGCCGGAGCCTACAACCGCTATCAAAATGATACCGTAGTTGGCGATGTGTTCACCATGGATACCGACCGCTTGAACGGTGAGCCACTGACCTTTGAAAATGTGGTCATCCTGTTTGCCGATCACCACGCTACTGCTGAAACCTACATCGATATTGATCTGCGCGGCGTTGTCCGCTCGGCTTTGCTCTTCCGCAACGGCTGCATGTACGAGATCGGCTGGACAACGATGAGCGAAGACTATGAACAGGAAACCGGCCGCTTGCGCCCAATCCGCTTCGTGGACAGCAACGGCGACCCATTCCCGTTGGCTCCCGGTCAAATTTGGATCAACATCGTCCCATCCTTCACAGATTTCTATGAGACGGTTGATTCCGACAATGTGTTGGACCGCATCAATCAAAACACTCCGGGTTCGGCGAATTGGGCGGTCTTGTTCTTCCCGCCCGCCATTGAATAAACAATACGGCAGTAGCTGCAATGGCATCCCATTGTGGCAGCTACCTGGTCTAATGACCTAGGGAATCACTTTAGAAGTAAAAGCACACAAAATGGTTTGTGTGCTTTTACTATATCTTTTGCAGCCAAAAGCGAATTATGTTACACTAAACACGAAATCAAAGAAACAACCCGGAGGGAAAGCTCATGACAAAACGAGAAGTCTATTCAATCGAAATCGCCGGTGTCAAACGGGACCTGGTCAAATTTGAGATCAAACCCGGTCTTAAAATTGCCATCCTGAATATTCTCGGTGATACCGAATTGGTCCAAGCCTGTGCAAAAGAACTGGCTGAAAAACTCTCGCATGTGGCCTATGATGTGCTGGTAACAGCCGAGACGAAGAGCATCCCCCTCGCTCACGCTTTATCGGTTGAAACACACAAACCGTATGTGATCCTGCGTAAAAACTATAAACCCTATATGGGACAGGCTTTACAAGCTGAAACGCTATCGATCACGACCGGTGAACCGCAAACTCTGTTCCTTGATGAGAAAGATCAAAAACTGGTGGAAGGTAAACATGTTGTTATCGTTGATGACGTCATCAGTACCGGATCCACACTGCAAGGTATGTGTTTGATCATGCAAAAAGCCGGCGCCCGGGTAGCTGCCGAAGCCGCCATCCTCACCGAAGGCGAACGGGCCAAGTGGGCCGAAGTGATCGCCCTTGGTCATTTGCCCGTATTCACCGATTAATTCCGAATTAACAGCAAAGAGCTTCAGAAATGGTTCTGAAGCTCTTTTAATTTTTCTTCACTTGAAGATCAGTCGATCAAGTTTTGTTTAATGAAATCCCAGTTGATCAGGTGGTCAAAGAACGCCTGAACATAATCCGCCCGGCGGTTTTGATAATCCAAATAGTAGGCATGTTCCCACACATCCACAGTAAAGATCGGTTTTTGACCGTGAACAAGGGGGGTATCGGCATTGGGAGTGCTGACGACCTTTAAGGTCCCGTTTTCTGAGACCAACCAGCACCACCCGCTTCCGAAACGGCCAACTGAAGCGGTCTTGAACTGCTCCTCAAAGGCCTCAAAGGTACCAAAGGCAGCCTCAATTTTTGTCAAAACCTCACCGGCCGGTTTACCGCCGCCGGTGGGTTTCATGGAGTGCCAGAAGAAGGTGTGATTCCATACTTGAGCACTGTTATTAAACACTCCTGCTTTGGCCGAATCGGCAGCCGTAATTCGGATCACATCCTCCAAAGGTTTGCCCTCCAGTTCGGAACCGGCGGTCATCTTGTTGAGATTATCGATGTAGGCCTTGTGATGTTTGCCATAATGGAAACTGATCGTCCGGGCCGTATAGTACGGCTCCAGGGCGTTCTCTGCATAGGGTAGTACGGGTAGCTCAAATGACATCATTCACCTCCATTATCAACGCTTATACGCTCCAACCAATGTTTCCAGATCCTCTTGCAGCGCCTGAAGATCTTCTTCATGTTCTACTTCCTGCTGTAAGATGGTCAGGATGATGCTGTATGTTACAGGGTCCGGATCTTTCACTACATCCAGCAAATGCCTGTATACATCGATCGCGCACTGCTCACCCTTGATATTCTGTTCAAGGATTTTTGCTACAAAAGGATCATCCGGTGCGGCATAGCCGCAATGGGTAAGCTTGTACCAGGTTTGCGGGCTTGTGGGGGGTGTGCCGCCTAATTGAATGATGCGCAGCGCCAGCAGGTCGGCATGCGCCAATTCTTCGGTAGAATGCAAAAGCAATTCAGCGCTGACAGCGTCTTTCATCGGGCCTTTAACCAGTTTTGCGCCCAGCCAGTATTGGTAGTAAGCAAACCATTCATCAGAGAAGGCTTTGTTCAGCATCTCTAATAATTCATTGATATCCATCCCAACAATTTCAC
>DATMYN010000331.1:0-8344 GCA_035560875.1 Longilinea sp.
GCTTTCTTTTTATACCCGGCCATCGAACCAAATGGTGAACTTGAGGTCCAACGCCTGATCGTAGGTGCAGCCGGGCTGGTGATGGTGGCATCAGCCTTGCTGGTGCGTAAGCAGCCCATCTTGAGCGTCGGATGGGGTAAAGCAAACCTCAAGTTTGGGCTTTGGTTAGGATTGGCTTTGGCGATCATCACTATTGTGCTGCGCAACCGGGTTACCGATATCTTTTCCGGTTTAACCGCCCTTGATGGGGTTAGTTTATTTGTTTGGCTGTTATTGGCCTTTGTGGAAGAGACTGTTTTCAGAGGGTATATCCAACTACGTCTTGAAAACTGGCTTGGAGAACGCTGGGGTTGGGTAGCAACGGCAGCAGCATTTATGATCTATCAAATCCCCCGCCTTCTTGCCACCAGCACCCTGGATACCTGGCCGGTTGAATTGGCGTTTGCGTTCGCGCAAGGCCTTGTGCTGGGGTTCATTATGAAAAAATGCGGGTCCACCCTGGCGCCGATGCTATATCGGGCTGTGTCCGGTTGGTTATAAACCGATCATTACCATGCGAATATCAAACCTTTTCTCTATAACCTTACGAGAAGCACCTTCCGGTGCTGAAATTGCCAGTCACCAACTACTGCTGCGGGCAGGGTTTATCCGTCCATTAGGCGCCGGTATCTTTTCCTACCTGCCTTTAGCCCGCCGCTCGATGAACAAGATCCAAGCCATCTTACATGAAGAAATGGCTTTGATCGGCGGTCAGGAGATCACCATGCCGGTCATCCATCCGGCTGAGGTTTGGCAGGTAACCGGTCGTTGGTATCAGATCGGGTCGGAAATGGGCCGCTTTAAAGATAAGAATAACCATGACATGGTTCTCGCCATGACGCACGAAGAAGTGGTGGCCGACTTGGTCAAGAATGAGATCCATTCCTACAAACAGCTCCCAGCTTTGATCTATCATATCCAGACCAAATGGCGCGATGACCCCCGTCCGCGCGCCGGTTTGATCCGCGTACGAGAATTCACCATGCTCGATAGTTACAGCCTGGATGTGGATTGGGAAGGGCTGCAAAAGCAATATCAAGCCCATTATGACGCCTATCTGCGCATTTTCAAACGCTGCGGTCTGCCCGCTGTAGCCGTGCAATCGGACATGGGTATTATGGGCGGCAAGATCGCCCATGAATTCATGTATTTATCACCGATCGGAGAAGACAGCCTGATCTTTTGCGATCACTGCGGGTATGCAGCTAACCGCCAAACCGCCGAGTTCAAAAAATCCGCGGCAGTCTCCGAACAAGCTTTGCCGGTCGAAAAAGTGGCTACCCCCGGAGCGCACACCATTGAGGAATTGTCTAATTTCCTAAAAATCCCTGCTAGCCGCACGGCTAAAGCCGTTTTCATGGTCGCTTCCATCCCCGATGACAACGGCGGACCGGCGGTTGACCGCTTTGTATTCGCGGTGGTACGGGGTGATATGGAAGTCAATGAAACCAAATTAGCCAACTGCCTTAAGGCTCGTGACCTGCGTCCCGCTGTCGATGAAGAGATCATCTCCATTGGAGCGGTGCCCGGTTACGCATCTCCGGTTGGGCTAAAGAAGTGCTTGATCGTAGTGGATGATGCCATTGTATCCAGTCCTAACCTGGTGGCCGGAGCAAACCTGGAAGGCTACCACCTCCGCAATGTAAATTTCGGACGTGACTACAGCGCCGATATCGTAACCGACATATCCGCTGCTTATGATGGCGCCGGCTGCCCGCAGTGCGGTGAACCCATGCACATGAACCGCGGTGTTGAATTAGGCAATATCTTCCAGTTAGGTACCCGTTATTCCGACTCGGTGGGCTGCACCTTCCTGGATGAGAACGGCCAGACCAAACCGGTTATCATGGGCAGCTATGGGATCGGCGTTGGCCGGCTGCTGGCATGTATCGCCGAAGAACACCATGATGAAAAAGGATTATGCTGGCCGGTATCGGTGGCACCCTATCCGCTTCATCTGGTTGCCCTTGTGAATAAAAGTCCTGATGTGCACACTTTTGCCGAAACGTTATATGAACATTTATGCTCTGCCGGATTAGAACCACTGTATGATGACCGCATTGAATCGCCGGGAGTGAAATTCAATGATGCCGATCTGATCGGTTTACCCATCCGCGTTACGATCAGTGAACGCTCGCTCAAAGCCGGAGGAGTTGAAGTAAAACGCCGTCGTGAGTCTGAAACATCCATATTGCCATTGAACGGCTTGGAAGACAACTTACGAAGGATGCTGGCCGAATGACAACCCAATGGGAGTACACCGGCAATGAGTGGGCTGTGCAGATGCTTCAAAAGCATATTGCCGGCCATCAGGTACGGCATGCCTACCTGTTTACCGGTCCTACCGGAACAGGCCGGGGTACCCTGGCTTCGTGCTTTGCCCAAGCATTGCTCTGCCCCCAACCCACATCCCCCGGTATCCCTTGTGGCACTTGCCGGACCTGCCTGAAAGTACGCCAGGAACAATACCCCGATTTGACGGTAGTGCGAAGATCGGATGATTCAACCCAGATCAAGATCGACCAGATCCGCGAGCTGCAGCATACCCTATCCTTATCGCCCTACCAATCCAAATACCGGGTAGCTTTGCTGCTGCGGTTACATGAAGCCAGCGTTGAATCACAAAATGCCTTATTAAAAACACTGGAAGAAGCCCCTGAAAAGGTGATCCTGCTGGTCACCGCCGATTCACCCGAATCGCTGCTGGCGACCATTGTATCTCGCTGCGAGATCCTGCGCTTACGTCCTATGGCGGTCAATGACCTGGAACATGTGCTTCTCGGCCAATATCAAATCGGGGCGAGCCAGGCCCATCTATTGGCGCACCTCTCCGGCGGACGCACCGGTACGGCACTGGCGTACTTCCGCCAGCCGGAACTGCTGAACCAACGCGCGACCGCGATAGAATGGGCGGGAGAGATCTTCAGCGCCAACCGCAGGCGGCGTTTTTCCATCGCAGAAGAGATCACCGGAAAAAAGACGAAAGAACTAACCCGACAGGCGCTTTCAACCTGGCTTTCGGTATGGCGGGATATCATGCTGGCATCGGCCATTGTGGATGACGGCTGGGTAAATGTGGATATGCTGGAAAAAGAACGTACCTGGGCCGGCAAGTTGGGGTTATCCGCCAGCCGCCAAATGGTCAACCGCTTGGAAGAAGCCATTGGAAGCCTGGATGCCAACGTGAACCCGCGTTTGTTGATCGAAACTTTATTGTTGGATTGGCCAAAGATCTAGGATGTTAAGAAAGCAGTTGTAAAAACTACTTTTTTATTGGATTGCCTGCTTGAGTTGTTTGGCTAATTGATTGAATTCAGCCGTATAGCGTGTATCTTCGGTGCGCGGGCGTGGCAGGGATACTGGCAGGTCCACAATGACCTTACCGGGGCGTGGGCTGAACACCAGCACCCGGTCACCCAATAAGAGCGCTTCACTGATCGAATGGGTCACCATCAATACCGTGGTGCGTTGGTTTTGCCATAATTCCAGTAATTCCGCCCCCATTTTCTCACGGGTTAAAGCATCCAACGAACCAAAAGGCTCATCCAAAAGAAGAAGATCCGGGTTCTGGATGAGAGCCCTGGCCAGAGCCACTCTTTGGGCCATACCCCCGGAAAGATCCCTTGGCCAACTGTACTCGAACCCGCATAATCCCATTCGCTGCATGGCATCAGCGGCTCGTTCGCGCGCTGTCTGGCGCGGGATGCCTTTTAATTCCAAAGGTAAAGAGACATTATCAATGGCAGAACGCCACGGTATGAGCGCTGATTGTTGAAAAACTATACTGATCAGCAGCCGCTTCGATCCGGGAAACACCAGCTTACCTTCCGTTGGCCGGATCAACCCCGCTATTACGCGTAAAAGAGTGGTCTTACCGCTGCCGGATGGACCCAGTAAACATAAGAACTCCTGGCGCTTTACCGAAAAACTTACCTCGTGTAAAGCCAGGAGATCCCCTGTATTCGATGTAAATTTCACACCGATCTGATCCGCTTCAAGCACCGGCTGCCCAGGGTCAACCATTATTCCTCCGGCAAAAAGTCATTCGTAAAAGCCTGCGATAGGTCCAATTCGGTTTGCAGCATATCCATATCCAGCAGAACCATCTGCATGTTTTCCCATGATTGCAGGTCGGAATACCCCAAGGTGTTATCTCCCTGCCAGAGGGTGATGGAGGTTGCCAATATTTCCGTTTGAACTGCCTGGTCGGCTTGCGATAAATTTTCCACATAAATCAAGCTGATCTGGTATGCAGCCTCCGGGTCATCCATGGTGAATTGGATGCCGCGAAGGATCGCCCGTACCATGCCGCGTACTTCTTCAGGATGCTCCTGGATCATTTGTTCACTGGTCAGCAGTCCATTTGACACCAGGTCGATATAATCGGCCACCTGGAATACATTGACATCATATCCTTGGGCTGCTAATTGGATCGGTTCATTGGCAGAATAAACCGAAACGGCATCATCCTGACCGGCTGCCAGGGACTCGACCTGTGTGTAACCGATTGAATCAAGCGTGACATCTGATTCTGACAGACCAACGGCTGATAATAAAGCCCGCAGCCCAATATAATTCGCTCCATACAAACCGGGCAAACCGATCCGCCGTCCGCGCAGGTCTTGCGGGGAATTGATGCCTGAATCGGCCATTGCAGCCACAGCCACCGGATATTTTTGGTACCAGGCCATTACGTAAACAACCGGCAGGCCTTGGGCTCTGGCCAGCAATACCTGTTCACCGGATACAATCGCAAAACTGAGTTCACCAGCCCCTACCAGGGCAGTATTGTCATTTTCCATACTGTAATCAATGCTTACATCCAATCCCTCTTCGGCAAAGTATCCCTGGTCGATAGCTACATACAAAGGTGTAAATTGAACATTGGGAATATACCCTACCGGTAAACTGATCGGGGTCAGCTCCTGACCGGCAGTGTTTTCAGCGCTTGCAGCAGGCGACTGTGCCCCGCAAGAAGTTAAAACCATGCTAAAAACCAGAAAAAGAAGAAAAAAAGTACTGCGTTTCATGTAATAAAACCTCTTTTTGATGTTGACTTTATTGTTATCACCGTTCAGATTTTCTCCAGCGTAACAAGCGAGTTTCAATTAATATAACCAAACCGTACAGGATCAAAGCCATTGCGATCAAGGTCAATACGGAGACGAAAACCAAAGCGGTATCATATTGACCCCGGGCTACGTTGATCAGAAAACCCAAACCTTCATCGGCGCCGACCAATTCACCTACTACCGCCCCAATCACCGATAGAGTGGCTCCGACCCGCAACCCACCCAAGAACACCGGCAGGGCTGCCGGAATCTCTAAATGGATCAAAGTCTGCCACCGATTGGCTTCCAATGAGCGCATGAGATCGCGTAAAGCTTGCGGAGCGGCGCGCAACCCCACCATCGTATTGATCAGGACCGGGAAGAAAACGATCAGGCTGCAAATAAGCACTTTTGAAAACATTCCCGGGCCGAACCAGATCACGAGCAAAGGTGCGATGGCTACCATGGGGATAGCCTGACTGGCGACCAAATAGGGGGACACCAACTTTTCCAAGGTCGAAGAGCGTGCCAAGGAATATCCCACCAATAACGCCAACAGCCCACCCGCAAAAAGCCCGGAAAGCACTTCCCAAAGGGTTACCAAGGTATGGTGGATCAAAGCTCCGTCTTGAAGAGCCTGGATAAATCGTTCACCAACCTGTAAAGGTGAAGGGAGAATAAATGCCGGTAATTGTAGAAGCAGAACCAGTAATTCCCAAACCGCCAATCCGATCAGAATGGAAACGATCAGCACCCAAAGCTGGTGGCGTAATAACCATTGAGAAAAGGGTGTCGGAATATTTTTCGATTGGGCAGGCAGATTCGATGAATCCATAAAAAAGAAAACCCTGAAACAGAATCGCTTCAGGGCTTTTTAAACATAGTGCATTAATAGTTCTGGCACATCTCATGTGGCCTTCTTGTATCCGGACTGTACCGTCGACCCTGGATTTTCACCAGATCATGCACAAAGGGATGTGCTCGTGGGTTATCACCACCGGTCGGGATTTTCACCCTGCCCTGAAAGCGTTATTTGATTATAGGGGAAGTATAGCCAACGTTATCCAGCCTGTCAACTCTACAACCGTATGATAAATGATACTTTGTTATGACAGAATCTCATACGACCAGGTGATCTCGGCCTTACCGCGCAGTGTGGCAGCCACCGAACAATATTTCTCTTCTGAAAGCTGGATCGCCTGCGATACATTTTTCTCCGTCAACTCAACTCCTTTAAGGCGATAAGTAAGATGGATTTTCAAAAATGTCCAAGGGGGATTTGGATCTTGTTCAGCTTGAGCACTGATTTCCAGGCTTTCCAAGGGTGTATGCTTTTTCGCCAGTATATCCACAACATCCACCGCCGTACAGCTGGCTAACGCAACCAGCAAAAGCTCGGATGGTTTCATACCAACCCCTTCATCTGGTGTAGAGAGGACAACAGAATGCTTGGTAGAGTCCACACCAATGAATTGTTTTCCGCCAACCCACCGTACAGTTGCACTGCTCATAATTTCTCCCAAATTTGGTTACATCACATAGTCTATTCTTATTATACAATCAGGGTCAAAGGGGTTGACGAAATAGGGGGTATTGGGTAAAATCAGGCACGTTGATTAGCAAGTTAGTGCGCGGGTGTAGTTCAATTGGTAGAACGTCTCCTTGCCAAGGAGAAGGTCGTGGGTTCGAGTCCCATCGCCCGCTCTAATAATTCAATAAGGCGACGTGGCCAAGTGGCAAGGCAAGGGTCTGCAAAACCCTGATCATGGGTTCAAATCCCATCGTCGCCTCCATAAAACACCTTTGAAATGATCTAACACTGCTCTGCAAAGAGCAGTGATTTTTTTTAACCAAATCATTGGGCGTGCGTGCGATGTGTGCACACATTTTAGGATGTGTTGAGGAAGCTTGCCTTACGAATTTTCAATGGTTTGTAGGTTTTTTTCCCCCATAATTGTAGGGCGGGTTTTAACCCGCCGACCACTCGGTTACCATGTTTGTGATTTCCTGGGGTAAATCCATAATGGCAGGCTTGCGGTGTTTGCACTCAAAAAAGGATGTGTTGAGGAAGCCTGCCCTACGCATGTGTAATGAAAGATCTTTAACACCTTTAGGGTCGGGAACCCTTCCTATCTTATCTTCCGCCTGGCAATCCGGGCCAGGTAATCCACACGCGAATTATTCGGATCGCCAACATGACCGCGCAGCCAACGCCAATCCACCTTGTGTGGTTGGAGCACAACGATCAATTCCTGCCAAAGGTCCTTATTAGCTACCGGTCCACTGGTGGTACGCCAATTGCGTTTGATCCAATTGGGAAGCCATTCGGTAATGCCGCGCATCAAATATTGCGAATCCGTAAACAACGTCACCTTGGAAGGCACTTTCAATTCTTTGAGGGCTTCAATGGCCGCGGTCATTTCCATACGGTTATTGGTGGTGGCGCGCGCATTCCCTAAAAGTTCTTTCTTTTGGGAATCGATGATGATCATTGCCGCCCATCCACCCGGGCCTGGGTTAGGGTCGCAGGCTCCGTCTGTATAGATGATCACTGAGTGGGATTCGTTGATCAACGGCTCTGCTCCACAATATCAACAATGCTGGCATCCAAATCTTGCAACACCTGCGGGATCCCTTCAAGGGTAACGCTGGCGGTCAGCGATTGCCAGACCGCATCCGACAACAAGTTCTGAGCCACCCGCCAGGCGCTCACCGCAGGGGCTGGCTGTGCTTCAGGCAACCATTCCACCGCCGTCTCCCAAATAGAATTTTGATCATCGGTCTCTTGGAGTAGTTCCAAAGTTGCCTGTCTTAATGGTAAGGTGTGCGAGGCTTCAAGCATTAATACCTGCATGTTAGGGTCCTGGATAGAACGGATGAACAGCCAGGCAGCCAATTGCTGTTCGGGAGTTCCCGTCATAATCCCATAGGATGTCCCATACACAACCATTACCGGCAGGTCACTTTCACTGGGGTAAGGGATGACCGTCCAATCAAGCTGAGTGCTAAGGTGGTTATTGGTATGCACCTGTTCATTGATCGCTTCAACCGGCGCAGAGTAAAAGAGTGCCTGCTGGGTAGCGAAATAATCGTATGGTTCGGGGTTACGAGCCGTCCAGGTACAACCCGAATCGATCATTTCACGCATGTACGTAACCGCACTTTCCGCAGCCGGTGAGCTGAAAACGAACTCATCTGTTTCTGATACCGGGAGGTCATCAAATCCAAAGGAAATCAGCCAATTCAATGCGGTT
>DATMYN010000332.1:0-2595 GCA_035560875.1 Longilinea sp.
AACCTGGCGAAGGCACCCGATATTGCTTATCATTGACCCTAGTCCAGCCAATTTCTACGTAAGGAATTATCTATGCCGACGCAAGAACACATCCTCGCTTTGATCTCAGATTCCCAAGTCTCTTACCTACTAGAGCGTACGTTGGCTTCTTTTGGCTACCAGGTTACCGCTCGCAACGACCCCGCCGAAACGTACAACCTGCTCAAAGCCAGCCGGGTTGACTTGGTTATGTTAAGTGAACAGTTTGCCACCACCGGATGGGAAGAAGTTGCCACCTACTTGCGTAAAGCCTTCCCCTCTATTCCGATCTTGTTATTTGCCAAAGAAGATTCCCACGAGCTGACAAAAAAGGCATTGGCGATCGGGATCAGCGACTACACCTGTTTCCCCCTCCAAACCGATCAATTAAAGCGGGCGGTCCAGAACTGCCTAACTAAGTCAAAGGATCTGCGCGACCATCAGATCGTTGAATCAAAACGGGCAACTGCCAGCTTGCAGCGCAAGGTGGATGAATTACAGACCTTGCGTGAACTGGGTCAGACGATTACCGGCAGCCTTGATCTGGATAGTGTCTTGGCCGCGGTTGTGGATGCAGCCGTAAAATTAACCAGCGCCGAAGAGGGCAGCTTACTCCTCTTGGATGATGAAAGCGGTGAGTTGTATATGCGCGCCGCTCAAAACTTCCAGGAAGATTTCGTGCGTACTTTCCGGCTGCCGGTTAACAATACCCTGGCCGGGCAGGTCCTAACCAGCGGCCAGCCGGTTCTATTGGATGAGAACACTCCCCAGAAGATCAAAACCTCCTATTTGGTCCATACCTTGGTTTATGTCCCCTTAAAGCTAAAGCAGCGTGTGATCGGTGTTTTAGGCGTAGATAACCGTTCCTTGAATCAAAATTCTTTCGCTGAACATGACCTTAAGGTCCTTACAGCGGTAGCTGAATATGCGGTCATAGCGATCGATAATGCCCGCTTGTATTCGGCTACGTACACCGAGCGCAATAAATTAGAGACCATCCTGGCAAAGATCCAAGACGGGGTCATGGTTTTTGACAGCGACCAGCGCCTGACCATGATCAACCGCATGGGGATGGCAGCTTTATCCCTGGCTGAACCGGCTTTAGGCAAACCCGCCCGTGAATTGATCACCCAGCCGGAATTATTGGCGTTGATCGAGAATCCCGACCGGGTTATCTCGAACCGGGTGGAGATCGAAGTACGGGATGGGCAAGTTTTTGAAGCGCAAATGGTATCCATCCCGGATGTGGGCCAAGCCTTTACGCTGCATGATATTACCTACCATAAAAAGCTGGACCACTTAAAAACCGAGTTCGTGAATACGGTTTCTCACGACCTGCGCTCACCCCTAACCGCCATTTTGGGTTATGTGGAATTGATCGAACGCGCCGGTCCGGTGACGGATATGCAAAAAGATTTCATCCGGCGGGTGCAGACCAGTGTTCAGAACATTACCCGTTTAGTGGATGAATTGGTCAACTTGGGGCGGATAGAGGCCGGATTTGATGCCCATAAAGAGAACATTCGCCTGGATCAGGTGATCCGCTACTCGGCGGATGGGTATAAAAAAGCCCTGGCCGATAAGGAACACCAACTCCTCATCGAGATCCCCGATGACCTTCCGGCCGTTTATGGGAATGCCGTCCAACTACGCCAGATGGTTGACCATCTTTTGGATAATGCCATCAAGTACACTGTGCGTGGCGGACACATTACCATCCACAGTGAGGTGGAGGAAGATCAGATCATCATCCAGGTCACCGATACCGGGATCGGGATTCCACCTCTTGATCTGCCGTTCATTTTCGATAAATTCTATCGGGCCAGCAACGCCCATACCGAAACTTCCGGGACCGGCTTGGGGTTGGCGATCGTGAAATCGATCGTTGAAAACCACCAAGGCCGGATCTGGGTCGATTCGAAATTGGGCGAAGGCACGACGTTTACCGTCGTCATACCACTGCCGTAGTTCGGATAAATCAAAAAAAAAGCGGTTTCTTGTAAAAGAAACCGCTTTTATAGTCCTTGGTCTACATACCAAACGAGGTCAGGAGAGGAACTCTCTAATGAAGGATATGGCTTCGTCAGGGGTATGATACGTGTGGATGGTGAAATTGGGATGGGTATTCCCGGTAAGCATCTTGGAGACCTTTTTTCCATCCTGATAGAGGCACAGCACCGGTTTATTCAAACACAGGGCCAGGGCGATCTCATAACCCACTCCGTGAGATGGGGTGCTGACTTCGGCGATTAGTGCCTGGCATCCTTCCACCCAGGCCACATCGCGCTGATAGACATCTCCAGGAGCCACAACGATTTCTTCCTCCATCACATCCGGACTGGCTAAAATGGCGGTTGGAATTTCATGTCCTTCCGCTTGAAGATGGTCCACAATAGCTTTGTACATGTGTTGGTCTTGCCGGCCGCCGGTGATGGAACAAGAAAAGTAAATATTCATGAAAGAAACTCCACAAAAAGATGAGGATATTATAGCGTGATTCTGGCATTGAAATTGCATCTTAATAAAACAATGAATTTCGGTCATATTTTGGTTATGATTATGTAATTATTGATAAAC
>DATMYN010000333.1:0-2661 GCA_035560875.1 Longilinea sp.
ATTTACAACTTTGTAGGTTTGTGGGGTTCTTTCATCCGGCTGGCTGGGAACAGCCCTTTTTTCTCGGCTTCGTCACAGAACCAATATGGGGCAAACAGGTCATGCGAGCGGTAATAGTTTTGGGCAATACAACTGCCCACACATACCCCCCACATTAAGCAGTTCCCGCAGATCCCCCGCAATTTATCGGGTAAACCGCCGCGTAGTTGATTTAATTGAGAATTTCCCTGCCAAACTTCTGCTAAGGGGTCTTTTCCGATACGGCCGAACACCAATTCCGGGATGTGCTCACCGATGCCGCACAGGGCGTAAGCGCCATCCGGCAGCAAGCCCAGGATACTTAATATCCCGCAGCGCCCGCACCCACCCGGCGAGGTGATGCGCCCCAACGGACGGAATGCCATGGGCAGGTCAAAGAAAACCGCCAGGCGGGTCTGTTTAGAGAGTTCGGTATCTACGTACCGCCCGCAGGCGATGATCTCTTCAAGGGTCAGGGTTTGGCCTTGTTCGTGGAGGGTCTCGCCGCGTGCTGTGGGTTGGACGATATTGAACTTAAGCGAGCCTGCTCCTAAGTTTTCAGCCAAACCAACCATATCATTGAGCTTACCGGCATTTTCCGGCAGTAACGAGCAGATGATCTGAGGTTTAATCCCGGTTTCGACCAGGTAACGCACAGCCTGGCAGGCATTTTCATACGATCCCTCGACACCCCGGACTGCCTCATGCGTTTTTGCATCCGGTCCGTCGATGCTTACGGAAATGAACATATCCGGAAAACCAACCAATTGCCTGGCTAATTCGGCCGTCACCAGCATCCCGTTGGTTTCGACCGTCAGGCGCAGGTTGTGGGTTCGGATGATGGATAAGATCTCAGACAGGTGCGGGTGCATCAACGGCTCACCGCCGGTCAACTTGACCCCCGTCAACCCTAAGGGCAAGGCTTCCTCGACCGCCTGCGCAAATAAGCCCGGATCCAAAAAAGTGGAATGCTGACCGTGGCGGTCGAAACGAGGCGCCAGCCAGCAGTGGCGGCAAGCCAGGTTGCAGCCATCCGTCAGGTAGGCATAGAGCTGGGTCAAAGGGTAAGGGGTGGTAGCGGGTGTTGTCATGCGGTCCGGCAGCAGTTAAGGTTACGATGAGTAGTGATCAGGTTCATCATACCCGCAGCCGGGGAGCGGGTCAAGTTAAATCATCCAAGCCCAAGCAAGTGCAATGCCTGGGCTTTGATGTGGTTATACATGAAGACTAGTAGCTACTTTCAAAAGCCGGTAAGTGGCTGTTGAGGGAAGCACTCTGCAGGTTGGTGAAAACACGGGTCAGATCGGTGTGTGTAACGGTAGGGATCAATGTATCATAGAGATCCGCATCGGCAATTTCCAGAGCTGCTCCGGCTTCGCAGGCTTCCGCCAGATCAGCATAGGTGGTGGAGGTAGTCAACCCGGGATTCCCTGGAACCTCTACACCATACTTCACAGCCAAACGCACCAAGGCATTGACATGCGACTGTTCGGAGAGCACGATCTGATTAAAGGGATACACCGAGCCGAATTGATCGATCACTTCCTGGTAGGTATTTAAAGCGATGTATTCTTCCAAGATTGCCGCTTGTAATGCCGTGATCTCAACATCCGAGAGGGGACCAAGCGCAAGACCCGATCCGGCGCTACCTTGACCGCTGGCCATGCCACCGCCATACCCACCATTCCCGCCATTTCCACCCGGTCCGCCGCCACTGATTTCGGTTGACGCCGCCACAATATTTGTGGGGACAAAAACCACCGCCAACAGGGCGATCGCCACTATAACAGTAATACTGATCTTTCTGATATTGTTCATTCCATATACTCCTTAATTTGATTACTTATGCAGGATACAACCTGGGTATGGAGTACCTATCGAGAAGATGTGTGAAATATATGGAGATTAACGATGTACGGCTCTGTTTGGCATCACCGGCGCCAATCCAGAGCCGTAATTTGGTTTTTTTTTCGCTGATTCCGTTCTACATTGTATCGTGGTAATGCACCAGTCCGATGATATAAACCAGCATCGGCACGATCACTTGAACGGCCAGCATTAACCAGACCCAATCAAAATTGATCTGTTCAGCCAGTATTGGGTAGCTGACCAGTGAATAGATGATCAAGGTCAACCCGGAAAGGATCATGGCGGTGATAAAGGCATTGTTGCCTGCCCGCCGGCGGATGCTGAGGGTGCGTTCATCACGCTCAGAGATCTCCATCCGCAGGGCAGTGGTTGGATCCTTGCGGAAAGCCAGGTATCGGACGATATAGGCAAACGAGACCCCGCCGAGCAGCACACCAATCCCGGTAATGATCTTTCCATTGATCGCCGGAAAAAACGTAAAAGCATCAAACGCAATCCCGGTCAGTACACAAACCCCACCCAAAACGAACAAGGTCAACGCCATGCGGGCTTGAGCGGTTGTAATTGATTTATTCATGGTTATCCTCCGTAGGTTCATAGGTAAAAATATCTTCGATGCTCACCTCGAAAAGTCTGGCAAGCCGGAATGCCAGCATAATGGAGGGGTTATAGCGCCCGCCTTCCAGCGAAATGATCGTCTGCCGCGATACCCCCGCTTTATCTCCCAGTTCCTGCTGGGTCCACCCCCGTTTTGATCGTAACTCATCCAATCGG
>DATMYN010000334.1:0-4765 GCA_035560875.1 Longilinea sp.
CTTTATATTCATGCGCTTGGATGGCTTTTATGGCTGTGATCAAGCTGTCGATATCTTCTTTTTCGTTATATAAACCAAAGCTGATGCGCACCATCCCGGGCACTTCGCGCCGGTCATCTTTTAGGATCAGTTCACGCACCCTGTCTGCGTTGGATTCTTCGACGCCCATCAAGAACAACAGGTAGGGATGGGCACAGAAGCAGCCGTTACGTACCCCAATCCCAAATTCATACCCCAGGATGGCAGCCAGCAGGTAATGGGAGAAACCGTTGAGGTTGATCGGGATGACCCCCAGGCGGTTGGCAGCCTGAGCCGGATCACTGCTTCCGTAAATGGTCAGGCCGGGAATTTGAGAGAGTTTTTCGAGGGCATAGGCTGTCAATTCCGCTTCATGGGCAGCCACCTGCTCCATCCCGATCTCCGAAAGTTGAGAGATCGCAGCCGCAAAAGCGATCGCTCCGACCGTATTCGGGCTGCCGGCTTCGTCCCGCTCGGGCGGGTCAGACCAGGTCACCTGATCCAGGGTCACAATTTCAACCTCACCGCCCCCCTGCATATCCGGTTCGCCCTGGGCAAATGTATCCCGCCGGCCAACCAAAGCCCCGGTTCCAAAAGGAGCATACATTTTATGGGCGGAAAGGAAGACATAATCGAGATGGGCCGGGTCGGAAAGGGGCAGCATGTGCACGGACCGGTGGGGAGCCAATTGGGCACAATCCACTGCGATCTGAGCCCCAACCCCATGCGTTTTTTCTGCCAACCGGTGAACGGGGTTGATGAACCCGGTGACATTACTGGCGCCGGTGATGGACACCAAGGCCAATCGATCCTTGTATAGCGTTACCAACCTATCGAAATCACTTTCATCCAGGCTGCCGTCAGGGTTCAAACCGATCCGGATAATGGTAGCGGCCTTCCGCCAAGGCAGGTCATTACTATGGTGTTCCATATGGCTGACCAAAACCACATCCCGCCCGGGCGGAAAAGGAAACCGCCGGGCTAATTTATTCACTGCTTCAGTTGTGTTCTTCCCAAAGATGCACACATGTTCCTGGGTGTCTGCCCCAACAAATTCCATTACCAAATGCCGGGCTTCTTCATATAAGTACGTCGAAATTTGACTTTTATAACCGGTACCGCGATGGACACTGCTGTAATAGGGTAAGAAGTTATCCACTGCGGCTTGAACTCTTTTTAAAGCCGGGGTGGAAGCGGCGTTATCCAGGTTCACATACGGCTTGTGGGTTCCATCCAACAAAGGTACCTGGGTATCGATACCGACAAACAAGGAACGAAAAGAAGCAGATTGAGCAATTGGCATAGTTCATCCTTTGTAAGGTGAAATTGGTGGTAAAGGTACTTGCAAAAGGGGTCAATTTCGTTTATACTGTGGAAAATAGTGTATCAAAGTGGTGGAAAGTGGGAGCGCCGGCATCGTCCGGCGTTCCGCCTTCTATAGAGAGGTTAGAACTTATGTTCTTGGGACAGTTCGTACACAACGTAGACGAGAAAGGCCGGCTCACCATTCCGGCTCGTTTCCGCGACCTCCTGGATGGCGAAGCATATATTACCGCCGGTTTTGAAAAGAATTTATTGGTACTCACCGAACCTCGTTTCAATAAGATGAAAGAACGTCTGAACGAGATGAGCCTGACCGACCTGGAAGCACGCCAATTGAAGCGGCTTCTTTTTTCAAATGCAGCCCAACTAGAGTTCGATAAAGCGGGCCGTATCCTTCTTCCGGCTTACCTGCGCGAAGCGATTGGTGTGCAGACTGAAGCCATCCTGGTCGGTGTGGGAGATTATTTCGAGATCTGGTCTCCCGAAAATTGGAAGGAGCAGGAAAACGTCCTGCACGATACCCAGGCTAACGCCACTCGCTTTGCTTCATTGGATCTTTGATGATGGCGTCTTCCGCAGGGAACCCGCCTCATCTACCAGTACTTTACAAAGAAATTATACACGCTTTACGCCCACACAGCCCGGGGCACTATGTAGACGGCACCGTAGGAGCCGGAGGGCATGCCGGTGGAATACTGCAAGACTCTTCACCAGCAGGCCGTTTGCTCGGATTGGATCTTGACCCGCAGGCTTTGGCTCTTGCCGGCCGGCATTTGCAAGCCTTTTCCGAGCGGGTCGTCCTCCGCCAGGCTTCCTACACCCAAATGAAAGCCATACTGAAAGACTTGGCGTGGCCGTTAGTCGATGGAATTGTACTTGACCTGGGTGTCTCATCGATGCAGATCGATAACCCGGAACGCGGGTTTTCGTTCCAGGCTGAGGGTCCGCTGGATATGCGGTTTGGTCCGCAGGTTCAACGCACCGCCGCCGATCTGGTAAATGGGTTGCCGGAGCGCGAGTTGAGTGATCTGATCTGGCAATATGGTGAAGAACGGTTTTCTCGCCGCATTGCCCACGCCATCGTTCAATCTCGCCCGCTCCTTACCACCAACCAGCTCGCTGAAGTTATCGCCAATGCCGTTGGCGTACGTCACAGCCCCATTCATCCGGCCACTCGCAGCTTTCAAGCCTTACGCATCGCGGTGAACGGAGAGCTGGAAGGTCTTGAACGGACACTCCCCCAGGCGATAGACTGCCTGGCACCCGGTGGAAGGATCGCAGTCATTTCCTTCCATTCCTTGGAAGACCGGATCGTCAAGCAATACTTCCGCCGAGAAAGCGTGGATTGTATTTGCCCTCCGGAGCAGCCGGTTTGTACCTGTGGTCATAAAGCAACCATTACCGAAATTACACGAAAACCGGTTGAAGCAGCTAAGGACGAAATCGATAATAACCCGCGGGCACGCAGTGCCCGCCTAAGGATTGCCGAAAAGAAAATGGCATGACGATCATATTGGAAAGAATGATAGTAAGGCCAAAGATTGATGAAACGAATGAGACTTCAATGGGTACAAGCATACCGGCAAGCCCCCTGGCGCAAACAAGCGCAGTGGATGGGCTTGGTACTCGTTGGGTTGATCAGCCTCGTATTGGTAGCCAGTATTTATCTGACCGTTTCAGGTCAGACCGCCGCCGAATATGTGCGGGTCACATCAATGCAGCGTCAAATCGAACAACTTGAGATGAGTATCGCTGACCAACAAAGCCAACTAGCTGATCTGACATCCTCGGGGCGTATGGAAGAAAGAGCTGCTGCGTTAGGATACGAGCAGGCTGACCCTTTGGAAACCACATATGTTTCCATTCCCGGTTATACCGGTCGCACCGCACAAATCGATAGAGTCCCGGTAAGCCTGGTTGAGGAAGACACCCCTGTCCTGCGACCAAGTTACACGGAATCGCTTTGGGATGTCCTCTTCGTTGAGCTCCTTCAAGTAGACACACAAACGGGGCTCCAGCCATGAAACTACCATCACTAGACCGGGTCTCTTTTCTAGGCGGTTTAATGGGTCTCGTAGGTGTTGTCGTCCTCTTCCGCATGGTTAACATCCAATCCAGCGCCTCTATTCAGGATATGGTTGAATCAACCGATCTTGAGAACAGCTATTACAACTCCGAGATCACCCCTGAACGCGGTTTGATCTATGACCGCTGGGGTAACCTCTTGGCGGGTAACCGGATCGCCTATGACATTACCATGGACCTCATCCCGGTCGGTCTGGATGAAGAGGGTGTTGCGGAAGAACGGAACCAGGTCGATTCTCTCTTGAACGCCATCATGTCCTACATTCCGGCTGAAAGTCTGAACCCCAACGTAGATCTGAACCAGATCTACGCTTACGCCATAGCGGACCCCGGCACCGTTGAACTGGTTCCCGGAATTCCCACTCAAAATGTGACCATCGCCCGCAATGCTTACGGTGATTCGGTCAATATTCTCATTGGTATGCTGGATAACAATGATTATCCCGGCTTATCCCGCCTGCATGCCGTACCCCATTTGATCCGCACCTACCCGGAAAACAGCCTGGCCTCTGCCATCGTCGGTTATTACAACTCCATCTCCGGCGATAACTCCACTGGTTTGTTCGGTGTCGAAGAATATTACGATACCATGCTGCGCAGCACCACCTTTAACTGGCAGGTCAGTTACGACCCGACCCAATTGGGCGGTCTGCCGAACGTATCTCCGGGCACCAGCCTGGTGTTGACCATTGACAGCGAACTCCAAAACGTCGTGGAAGATATACTCGACCAAGCTGTTGAGACCTACGGCGCCGAATCCGGCGTGATCATCGTGGAAGATCCCAGCACCGGCGAGATCTTAGCCATGGCTAACTCTCAGCGCATCGATCTGAATCATTGGAGCGATTTTGTGTTGGATGATGTGGAATACAATTGGCGTCATTTTAATGAGGCCATTGCCCAGCCTTACGAACCCGGATCGGTCATGAAAGTGCTCACCATGGCAGCCGCTTTGGATGCCGGTGCAGTAACCCCCCAAACCATTTTCAATGACCTGGGCTACTTCTCGTACGGCGGTATCACCATCAACAACTGGGATGGCGAAGCCTACGGACAGGTAACCATGCGCGATTGCATGGCATATTCCCTGAATACCTGCTTATCCACAGTTGCGGTCGAATATCTGGGTCTTGAGAACCTAACGGATTACTTCGAAGCGTTTGGTATCGGTCATCCAACCAATATCGATATGGCTGGTGAATATGTTTACCCAATGATCACCTTTGATTCAGGGTTATGGCATGACAGCCGCTTTACCTATGCCTACGGGCAAGGTATCAATGTGACCCCCATCCAAATGGTGGCTGCCATATCCGCAGTAGCCAATGGCGGAATCATC
>DATMYN010000335.1:0-3658 GCA_035560875.1 Longilinea sp.
CATGCCTGGCATGATACCACCAATCCCTCCCAGGCTGATCAGGTTGTACTATCTTTCTGCCAGATCCTGTTCTGTAAACGATACCCGTCCAGGATGTGGAGCTCAGCGCTAACCAACCCATCCGGGTGGATGCGCAGCAGCCCAAACGACGGGGGTTCCTGTCCGTATAAACCTATGGTCACCGAACCCGGGTTGAATAACAGCTTTTTCCCGATCCACTGGTTCACGGCGTGATGGGTGTGCCCAAACACATATACATCCGAATCCGGCAAGGTGGCAAGGACTTTCTTTTGATAGCGCGGCAGGGAATAGCCTTGAACATAATACTGCAGCTTATCGGCAATGTATTGGCTTAACGTCCCATGTCCATGCATCATGGCTATGCGCAAGTTATTAATTTTTATTGAAACCGTTTTGGGCAGATCGGGCATCGAGATGATATCCCGGTTCCCCTGCACGGCCTTCACCTCGGCCACCTTCTCCAGCTCTTTGATCACCGCCGGCAGGCTGATATCGCCTGCATGCAGGATCAGGTTGACCTTGGCATTCTCTAACTTTCGCAGCAGGTCCGGGTGTAAAAAGTCTGTCCGGTCAGGGATATGCGTATCCGACACCACCCCAATGACGTACTCACCCTGAACGGACAGATCTGACATGGTTATGCCTCTATAACCGCTGTTTGGGCGGCAGCATGCTTGGCTTCGTTATGCCGGAAGAACTTCCATACCAAAAAAGTGTTGGCGGCATATAAGATCGTTGTGGTGATAAAGATCGGTGTGTAACCAAAATTTTCTTGGACAATACCGCTGATAAAGGGTCCAACCACCCAGCCAAAGGTCCAAGCGATGCTCAACAGACTGTTTACCACGCCTTGTTCATGCGGTGGTGTTTCTTCCATAGAAAAAGCGCTGAATAACGGAGAGGCCATATTCATTAATACACCACGCATCAAAAATCCGATAGCAGCCAGCCATCCCCAAGGCGAAAAGGCGATCATTTGGATAAAGATCAAGCTGATGCCCTGAGTCGCCACCACAGTGCGGATCTTGGTGCCCAATACATCCACCAAGCGCGGCCCGATCAACGTTCCGATAGCTGTCAACAGTGCCGATAAGCTGAAGAGAATTCCCAATGCATTCGAGGACATTCCATATCTTTCTGCAAAGAATACATTGAAATAGGGCACCATCAAGGCTGCCCCGATACCGATCAAGAATTGAGGAATGAACAATTGCCACACGATCGGTTTTCGAGCCACATCGAGGATCGACGGCTTACCTAACTCTGCGGCATGAACCGGTTCAGGCGGCTCCTTGATCAGGAATAGTGGGATCAAAGAGATCGACCCCAATATCACGCTCATGATGAGAATGACCTGATAGGCCAAAGCACTGGTTGGGGGTGTGTGCAGCCAGGTACTAAATAATCCCGGTAACATACCCGCCCCAATGCTGCCAATTGCACCGCTGGCGGTGATCAGCCCAAAATTCAAGCTGAATAGAGTTGCCCGGTTGGCTGGGGTGGATGATTTCATCATGAACGGTGCCTGGCTGACGTAATACAACGCCTGTCCAACCCCGGCCATAAAGGCGGCGAAACCGATCAAAATTGGGTCGCGGGCGGTAACTTCCAACCCACAAAAGATGATGAAGGTAAACACACCGATCAACATGGATTTCCGCCGGCCGATCCGATCGGAGATGTAACCCATGGGGATGCTAAAGATCAAGGTCGCTAATGAAGGCAGCGAATTTAATATCCCAAGGTACTGTTTATCGTACCCCATCGATAGGATGTAAAAGTTAAAGAACAACGACCAGGCGCTGTACACCACCCCATCAACGATGGTGGCAATTAGAAATAAGCGCGCCGGTTTGCTGAAACTGCGGATTGGGACTAACCGGTCAAAAAATTCTTTGATTTTATCCATGTTGTATGCAATCGATAACGTCTTTTACTGCCTGCTGGGTATTTTGGAAACGGATGCCATGAATACCGACAGCATTAGCCACTTCAATGTTAACCCGCACATCGTCCACAAAAATCGCTTCGGATGGCTGTACGTGCACCTTATCCAAAACAAGGTGATAAATACGCGGATCTGGTTTTGCCAACCCAACCTCAGCCGAGAACACGATCGTATCAAATACCTCTAAGGTTCCGGGGAAGCTGGTATTGAGCATTTTACGCGCATTCCCGAAGGCATTGCTTAACAAAGCCGTATGCTGCTTCGGACGCAGTGAATCGATGAACTTGCGCAGGTCCTTGTCGATGGCATCCCCATGCCAAAAATTCATTTGAAAATCCACCATTTGCTTATCATCCAGGCCAAACTTGGCTCCCACTGCCTGCCAATGGGCTTCTTCGGGGATGACGCCAATTGTTGCCTGGGCGGCGGTATCGTTACCAAATACGAAGATTTCCAGGTCATCACAAGACAAGCCAAAACGCGCCGCCAAGGCGGTGCGCGTAGTACGATCCATGGTGCGTAAGATCACTCCACCCATATCGAAGATGACAGCTTTGATCACAGAGCAACCTCCAAGCCAGAATGCTGCTAGTATATCACGCTGACAGGCGCTTGACCTGCCAGCGTGATATTTCCTATTTTATTCGAGCGGTTTTTGATAAATGATCGTGGTTTCAATGGGTTGAAACCCGACCGAGGTATACACACTCAATGCACCGGTCGGATTTTCCGAATCCACATGCAGGGCGGCTTCCTTCATCCCTTCCGCTTTGAGGCGGTGCAGCGCGTTGACCAGCAAAGCGTGAGCTACCCCTTTCTTGCGCCACTCGCGCTGGGTGGTTATTTCTTCCGTCCAGCCGCGCAGCCGGTGGAATTTCTCATTTTCCAGGGGGTCAATGAACGGGATGACCGTCCCAACCACCCGGTCACCTTCCCAGGCAACTTGCCAAAGATCGGGCCGGTAGTTGCGGTCGGATATGAATTCTTGGTAGTCTTCTTCACTGGGTACGGTCGTTCCCCAGTGGTCACGGAAGGCAACCACCATGGCATCCCAAATGATGCGAATGTGCTCCGGTTTCACCGGACGCGCCTCCAACCCGGCCGGAAGCGGATGCTCGGGGATATTCTCCAAGTCCGGCCGGCACATGGTGAAGTTATAGCGTACCGCTGAAAACCCCTCTTTTTCCAGCATGGAAACATAGGCCACACTCTTTTGATTCACAAACTGCATCAAGCATTTTTCATCCCCTGCGGGATGTTGAGAACTGATCTCGGTGATCCTTTTCATATTCGCCCGCAGCAAGGCGGTGCCCAATCCTTTATGGCGCCACTCGGGTTTTACCTTGCCCATCGGGTAATATTGGATCTTTCCGTTGTTCTCTTCCTTTTTCCAAAATACACGCGAATACGCAACCGGTTTTCCATTCACCTCCACAAACAGCATATCCTCATAGGGGTTGCAATTGGTCAGATGGCTGTAAATGTTGGTGATATCTTCCAAAGTGGCTACATCTTCATCACCATCAGCCTGGTCGGAGGCGGTCGCAACTGCCTGGATGACCGCAAAGTCATCCGCGCCGCGGAAATCGCGGAAGGTTAAGCCGGGGATAGCCGGCGGGTTATCTACAATAACTTTACTCATTTGTTTCCCTTTCATTCGTTATGATTCTTCAGGACATAACTCGGTTT
>DATMYN010000336.1:0-3311 GCA_035560875.1 Longilinea sp.
CCCAAATGGCGGTTGATGTAACGAACAACTCCCTCGCGCGAGGGTTTCATCGGTGGAAAATATTTGAAGATATCCGGTTCTTGAAAAATCTCCCACAAGCGGTCGGTATCCATCAAACTCCACGAGCGTAATTCTAAATGGTCTGTTGTGATAACAGGTGCTTCCACTTATTCCTCCCTACTTTGATATCGTTTTTCCTGCTTGCTGGTAGCCTTCACCAATGATTTCACCAATGGAATAGTAATGATTATCCAGGGCATACAGGATCGGTTTTAATTTCGTCATGTCGGCCACATTCTTTTTTGCTTGCTCACCTTGCAACATGGCATCATCGATATAGGTTTGCACCACTTCCCCAATAAAGACCTGGCGGTGCTGAATGGCAAATTCCTTGATGACACGGCACTCCAAATTTACCGGGCACTCTTCGATCATCGGTGCGGAATTGGTTTCACCATAGAAGTTCGTGAAGAGAGAACCTTTATCCACATCCCGCCCCGAAACCACCCCGCAGTAATCTACTTTCTCCAACATGGCGGTGGTGGGGATATTGATGCTGAAGGTGTTGGTTTGGAAAATACCTTCTGTTGTGAAATGGTTATGGTTCAAGGAAATATAGACAAGGGCAGGCTTGATGCCCATTAAACCGGTATCCCCGACAGTGACGTAGTTTACCTTTCCATTTACTTGGGCGCCGACCAATACGATCGGGATGGGATACAGATAGGGTGTATTTCCAATATTAACCTTCAACGCTTACCTCCTGAACCGGTATGGACCCATCAGCCCGCTCCAATTGGTCGTGGTCGGGCAGCAGAGTCTCAATGTTTCGTACTGCCGGGAAGAACAACCCGCCGATCAACATTGCCATCGTCAACAAACCAGAGAGTATGCTAATGAACGCCATGCCTGAGCCGGTAGTGTTCCCAACCATCCAACCGAAGGCTGTGGAAAACCATCCTTGCCCGGTCATGGCCGGTTCCATGATGCGGTCTGCCAACAACCCGCCGATCACCGGGGTGATCGCATCCGGCGCCCAGGTAAGCAAACGCCGGGCTGAGAACACCCGCCCTTGCAAATCGGGCGCCACCTTAGCCTGCAGCAGCGCCTGGCTGTGGGCATTGCCAATGCTGGGGCCAAGACCGGCAAACAGCATGGCCGGGATCCACACACGCAGGTCATACCCAAATCCAACCATAACGCATCCAAACAAGCAGTAACTCGCCCACCCCCATATCACTCCCTGGATACGGTTCTTGAAGCCACCCCAAGCACCCATCACCAGGCTGCCTACCACCAAGGATATGGACGCCACCGTTTCGATGGTGCCTAAAACCATGCTGTTGTTGGACGTCCGGGATAGAACCAGCGGTACAAACACTGCGTTGGCAAAGCCCATGAAAAAGTTAGCAAACAGAAGCATAAAGACAAACCCAAGCAGACTGGGACGTTTGAAAATGTAACTAAACCCAGCCGAGGCTTCTTTTAACAGATTGCCTTTGCTCTCTTCCCCTTCTTTGGTGCGTACCGGTGGTGGTACGAAGACCATCATCAAAGCTCCGATAGCCAGGATGAACGTAATCACATCAACGAGCATGATGCCTTGCATACCGATCAGCGGCAGCATCGCACCGGCCAGCATAGGCCCAATGATCCCAGGCGCCGATTGCACCACCGACATCATCCCATTTGCCCGACCGTACTGGGCCTTGGGGACCATGGTGGCAATAGCGGCCGAGTAAGCCGGCCATTGGAAGGCACTGCCAATACCTACGACAGCATTGACGACATAAAAATGCCAAACTTCCAAGGCGTTGAGAGAAAACAGCACCAAAATAGTTACGGTGCCCAACCCGGCTGCCAGGTCGCTGATCATCATCATCATTTTGCGGTCATAACGATCCACCAACACACCCGCGATGGGAATAAAAATCAAGTAAGGGACGGTAAAGGCAGTTGTCATTATGCCCAACACCGTGGCGCTGCTGGTACGCTCAAAGATCCAAATGGAAAAACTAAAGCTGGTCATGGTCGATGCCAAGATCGAGATGACTTGACCGACCAGCACGATGGTAAGGCCCACCATCCCGGTGGGACGTTTTGATGTATTTGAATTTAAATTCATGGTTACCTTCAAGGCTCCCGCGGCGAGACAATGCGGGAAGATGTAGTTGGTTGGAAACCTGATCTATGTAGGCAACTCACCTCTGCCAAGGCGCGTCCCTAATTGGGCGGCCCGGGTCAACAAGGCTGGCTGCTTTTCGATATCGCCGATATCCATGGCAGTGCCATATACCATGCCGACCATTTTACAGCGAAGATAACAAAACATACTTTCAAAGGTGTGGAAGGCGTTGATCGCCCCGGATGTGTATGGATCGCTGTCGCCATAGGTGATAAGGATGCCGACCTCTTTGCCTTTAAGTTTATCCCCCGGCTCGCCTTGCAACGAATACCAGCGGTCGATGCAGGTTTTAAGCTGGGCGGTAAAAGTAAACCAGTAGATCGGGCTGGCCAGCACAATCGCATCCGCCTCGATCAATTTCGGGAAGATCTCTCGCATGTCGTCCGGGACGACGCAAATGGTCTTGCGTTTTTGGCAGGCATCGCAATGGTTGCAAGGATGGATATTCATGCCGTGCAGGTAAAAAGAGGTCACCTCTGCCCCGGCTTCTTGAGCCGCTTTGGCAACGGTATCGGCTAAAAAGGCACTATTCCCTTTGGGGCGGGGACTGCCCTTGAGAATGACAACTTTACGCGACATGCTGATTCTCCTTTCCATGCTTTACCCGTGAATATGAGAAGGCGGTAGCAGCCAGGTTTATGAAGTAAGTGATCAGGGTGATGAACCCGGCTGTGGAATTTACACTAAAAGCGTAACCGATCAATGCCAATAACCCGGCATAATACAAAACCAAATAGAACCCCAGCCAACGATTGTTCCGAAAATCCACCTGAAAGATTCCATCCAGACAGAACTCGACAATGCAATAGACAACGGTAATAAGCGGCAGTACCCAAAAGTTCCAGGCGCGGCCTTGCGAGGCGTTATACCAGGCTGCTATACCCAAGGGCAGCGCCATACCCACGCTGATCCAACCGGAGGCGGAGGCTAGTTTCCCGGGTTTAAAGACACGCAGCAAGAACATGACCGCCAAGAAAATATTAAAAAGATTGGCGATCACGACCACCCAAAGATCAACTGCGGGAATAGACACACGAACCTCCACCCATTACGGAATGTACACATCATAGTATATAGGAAAAATCCCTGCAATTGGTCAATCGTAGCCTTTCGGATCGTATATTCT
>DATMYN010000337.1:0-5372 GCA_035560875.1 Longilinea sp.
AATTATTAATTCAGATCCTACCGCATTGGCGAAACTTGGATCAAACTTCTTTTGCTTAAAAAGGGCTTCCAATTTCTGGCGGAAGGGGACATAGTCGACGATATCAAATTGGATGGCACAAGCCCGATGAACTGAAACGATCGAAAAGAACTCATCCAAATTTGCAGCCAGTGGATAAGACACATCTAAAAACTCGATGGTGTTTACCGGTAATGTTTCTTGTTGCTTATCTTTCTTTCCGAATAATTTCATAGCATCCTCTCCCTTTTTTTTGTTGAAAGTAATAGTTTCGCAGACCAGAAAAAACGGACTTAGATGGTAGATTGGTGGCGGAATTCATCGTACCGTGATAATCCACAAATTGAGCCTGGTTAACTCTCAGTTTTCGGCTTCACGGTAGTAGATTTCCTGTATATTTGTCATCCACATAAAAGTATCGTTATCCAGGTTGAGGTCTCTCACCATCCGGGTTAATAATTACCCCACCTCCTTTTTTGGGATACCCCACCAAATAAGTAAAGGTGAAAATGGGTGTGCCGGTTGAGGCCTGACCGGCTTCCCAAGCATAATCCGGTCTTGCAAGCGGGGCGGTCAACTCGCCCAGGGCGGCAGGGGAATAGCCGCGCAGCATGGAAATGACCCCATCCCAACAGGTAGCCAGGGGCACGAGCGGGATCAAATATGTCCACAGCAGGCGCGACAGCTTGAAGGGCTTGATGAAGGGGGTGACGAACAGGTAGCTCAGCAGGGTTGTGATCGGGGACAGCAGCAAGAGGATGAAACTAAACGGCGGCTTTAGACTGGCTTCGAAGACGCCGATAACTGCCCCTTTCTGTTGGGCGTCCTGCAGGATGAGCCGGGCTTGTTCGGGTTTGAAATGATGGAAACCTTCGAACATGGTGCGCATTCCCTTGAGATCGGAGGGAACATCCAGCGCATCCACCGGCTGGGTCAAGTAAGTGATCCCCAGGCTTTCGGCATCCGCCCATTTCTTCACCGCCTCCGGGTTGGGGTATTTATCGGTCAGCTTAACCGTTACCTGTAGCCCGGCTTGCTTGAATTGGCGCTGCAAGCCCACCCACGGACCGCCGCCGCCGGAACACAGGTCAACGATCTCACTCGTCCCGGCCTGGCTCAGGGCTTTCTGAAAGAGCGGGATCAAGTTCTTGTGCCCGCTCCCAAATGTGGTGACGAACTGCAGGTAATCCGTTTGCATCTGGCGGAATAACGGCGGATACCATGCCAGGTCGGTGAACTCGAACGAGTGGATGCGTTTCATGGATCCCTTCTTTGCGTATCACACTGGATAAAAACCATATTACGGTTCCCTCACACACCGGTACCCGTGGCGCGGGTTGCCGCCCAGCTTGTTGGTGGCGTTCACCGATCCGTTATACGCCACAAAATAAGCCTGGTTGTCGCTGTAAGATCCGGCTGCAAGGTAGTAGATCGCCGGCACATCCGTGGCCCATAGGGGGGTTTCCTTATCCGGGGTAAGCGTGCACTCCACCTGGGTGCGGAACTCGCCCTGCCAGGCGCAGCCGGCGTTTTCGCCGTGCCGACCCAAGGAGCGCACCAGTTCATCGACCGTGGGTAAACGCCAGATGTACTGGGGTTCGTCCAGCAGGGTGGTGCCGTCGGCGCTAAGGTAGGCGCACAAGCCATACTCCGCCATATCTTCGGCTGTGGCATAGACCGTTTCACCCGTGTCCTGGCGCCCATAACCGGGCTTATCTTCCATACCAATCGGGGCAAGGCCGTATAAAGCCAGCGCCTGCCAGGAGGGGTAACCGCCGTAAGGCTGCTCCCAGTTCCAACCGGGACCTTGCGGCGCCCACACCAGGCTCACGCCGTTGCCTTCGATCAAGCGGGCGCTGCGGTCGCCGTCATCCACCCGCGTCAGCACCACCGGCAGCATGCGCACGGAAACGGCGATGAAGACCAGCAAGGGCAGGCCAAAGGCCAGACGGTACAGCCAGTTGCGCTTCCACCACGCTGAGGGGACATCCGCCTTAAGTGAAGGTGACCGCCGCTTGAGGATGCCATCCACAATAAAGGCCGCTCCCACAGCCGCGATCGCCAGGCCGATAAAAGACACATCCCCGCTGAAGAAAAAGAAGGTGAAGATACCCGCGCATACTATGCTTATCCCGCCCGCCAAAGGCCAACGCAGGGCCGCCAGGGTGGGCAGCAGCGTGGCCGCAATGGGGATGAGGTAGGGCAGCGGGTGGTACCAGGCCCCCCACCAGCCCTCGTGGTACATCTCATTGGCGCCCCAATAGGTCCAGTATGTACTGAAAAAGATCATCAGAAGGGATGCCCCCCAACCGGGCAAGCGCGGAAGGATCTTGGTTTTGAAGTTCATCATGCTTCCTTTTTGGGTGTGGTCGGTATCAACGCAGCGCTTCGGATTGCAGCCACTCCAGTATATTTTCGGTGGGGATAACTTTTACCTCACTGTGCGGCAGGATCAGGTATTTCCACATCCAATTGTGATGTTTGATGATCGAGACGGCATCCAGGTGGGCCCGGTCCTTGGTGGTGTGGCCATCTTCCGCAACCACCACCTCAAAATCGCGGCTTGCGGCAGACCGGATGGTGGTATCCACGCAGAAATCCGTGGCGCAGCCGGTGACGATCACCTGCTCCACCTTGTGCTTCTTCAACACCTCGGCCAGATCTGATTCATAAAAGGCGTCGCAGGCTTTTTTAAACACCACTACATCTTTTTCCGTCCGATCAAGATCGGGTAAAAACTGCCAGCCGGGCGTGCCGTGCTGCAGGTGGTCTTCTTCCTCATGCTGGATGAAAACCACTACGCCGCGTGCATTGCGGACGGCTTTAATGATGGTGTTGATGCGCCGGATCACACCCTGGGCGTCATAGCGCGGTTCGCCTTCAAATAACCCAACCTGCATATCAATGACCAATAATGCGATCATCTGGGCACCTCTTTCTCTGCCTTATGGGCTCTGGCGGTGATGGTATTTATTGAACAGGATGATGGTTGTGAATTTTTCTACCCTTAATGTTGGTTTTATTATAACAAGGGCATACCAGCCGGGCAACAAAAAACCGCCTTCCGGAAAGCGGTTTTTTTATGTTGAAAACTAGACATTAAGAATGGGGACAACACTCATCAATGTAGAGATCCAGTAGGAATGTTATAGGAATAAAAAAGATTGCCTGAGGCAAGATCAAGATCAAATTTGGAGGTTATGGTTACCGTTAAATTATCAAACTCATATACATTTTCTACATTTTCCAAAATGACCTGACTAATATCGTTGACCAACTGTGTGCGTTCCTCATTGGTAGGCACACCTCTAACCCAAACTTCCGCGTTAATATAATGAGTAGTGGGCCCTTGAGTGGAACCGCGCACTCCTTGTGAAACACCCGTACTGAAAAAACGCTCATCGTTTTGTAAAACCTGGTTGATGCCTTCCAAATCCTCAAAGTGGAAAGCAGAAAAAATCAACGGCCTTAAAATGATACTTGACACAGAACCAATTACGGCCAACCCAATCAAGATCCCAGAAATTATCCAATGGATCCGATTGCTTTTCGGAAAAGCTTCTATGGGGGATTCATTAAGGCTTACGACGTAGGTTTTGCATATGAGATCGTGCAGCCCTTGCCGGGAACCACGATTGAATACCATTGTATAAAGGATTGAGAGACCTAATCCACCAACAATAAGATTGCCCAAAACTTGCATGACAGGTCCTTGAAGGACTGGCAGTGCCCACCCATATAAAATCAAAGGGATTGCGATTATTGTTATCCGCAAGAATGACTTACCTAATGAGATTGGAGTGTTATCTTCATTTCTAACCGCAATTTTTAACAGCCGTTTTCCGATGGTTTGTCCATGGCCTGCTTTGGAATTCATCAAACAAAAATAGAGCAGTATGCAAAATAATCCCACAAACCGCCCATATGGACCAATTTGAAACCATAACCCTGATAAAGGCCATCCGATGATCTGTCCAAAAACACCCAAAATAACATAATCAATAAGCCAGGCTGCAAACCGCCGCCAAAATCCGGCAATATGCGGAAACATCAATATGGGTTCAACAGACTGACTTTGTGTGGATTCTTCAATTATGGTCATGTTTCCCTCCTTAATTAATAGGATTTATTGACTACATTATACAGTAGGCTGGTGTTTCCCTCTTGGCTCTTGAATCCCAAAGCGAAGGATGATCCAGCTTGCCACCCCAATCCCCGCGGCGATGATGAACATCCAGGTGTAGTTCAACATCCCCGCCAGCCAGCCGCCGATCAAAGGAGCGATGCAGACCATGATGCCGGGGATGGTATTGGCCAAGCCGATATAGGTGGGACGGTTATCGGCGTCGGTGAATTCATACACGATCGAAAATCCGGAGATCAGAGTGCCCGCATTGGCAGCGCCGCTGATGAAGAATACGGCAAAGAACCACCCCGGGTTGGGCGCTACTATCGCCAGGGTCAATGCCAGCACATTCAATATCCAGCAGATCTCCAGATTTAATTTATGCCCTTTTTTATCGGCAAGAAAGCCAAAGAACAGGTTGGCCAGGGTCAACCCGATTTGCAAGGCGATCATGTACCCGCTGACTTGGGCATCCGGCAGGCGCCAGGTCTGGGCCGAATAGACCGCAAAAAAACCGGCTGCCATGGTGCTTAAGGAAAAAACGATCTGCGCCAGCAGATACATACTAAAATTGCGGTCTTTGCGCAGCACCCCCGGCAAGGAGCGCAGGTAGGTCCACTGGGAAACTACCGGTTTGCTGCTGGGAACCACCGGTTCGCGGGTCAGGGAGAGCGACCCCCAGGATAAGAACAGCAGGATCCCGGCTAATGCAAAGGAAAACACAAAACCGAGCGGGAAAGCGAAGCGATCCAGTACAAAGGGTACGGCCAGTGCCCCCAAAATGCCGGTACCGTTGCCGATGAAGTTAGAAATACCAAAGAAGCGGCCGCGCTTTTCGGTTGGGATGACCTTGGCAATCATATCCTGCCAGCCTACAATGATCACCCCGGCGCCGGCGTTGTGCCATGTATATAACACGAAGAACATCAACAAGGCGGCCATGGGCTGGCTGACCGCCAACAGGTAGGTCATGGGTCCCAGCAGTAGGATCGGTAAGCGCTCAAGGAAAAACCCGAGGGTCATGGGGAAGAACTTCTTGACCGGTGCGCGTTCCACCGCATTGGCCATGAACATCTGCGGCAGCAGCACTCCGCCCCAGCCCAAGAAGGAGATCAAACCGATCGCCAGGGGGTTATCGGTGAAATGGGTCACGAATAGGGGCAAAATGATCTCGGATGACATAAAACTCATCCCAAATCCGAAAAAAGCCCCATCCAGGGTATTGACA
>DATMYN010000338.1:0-5414 GCA_035560875.1 Longilinea sp.
GTATATCGATAAGCTGCATGGAAAAATAGACGCTCTGGCTGAACGTTTTGCCAAAGGGGAGATCAACCGGCAGCAGTTCCAGGAGCTTTTTGGTTATTATCAAGTTGAGATCGCTAACCTGGAAAATTACCTGGCGCAGAACCCAGATTCTGCCCGGTGGAAAGAAATGGTATCCGAAGGACAATCCATTCTGATAAGGAAACGGAATGCAACCCGCTTATTAGGATATTCTATCCTTCACAACCAGAGTGGTTTACCTATTCGTACTTTTGGTGATTTTGGCCTTGATCCGGCTTTGTTTGTCCCCATGTTATATGCTTACCAAAATGCCACTCAAGAGATATTTGGTGCTCCCATGCAAGCCACTCAAATTGAGGGCGGCCGCTGGTTAAGCTTTATCCCTGGTGAAATAACGACTGCGATCGTACTCTTCACTACAGAACCTGCCCCCCAACAATTGACCCGATTGCGCCAGGCTCAACGTGTTTTTGAACAAGCAAACAGAAAAACACTTGAAAAGCAACCGGTTGATGGAGATGGATTGATCGTCCCCATGGACTATTTCTTACAACGTGGACTTTAATTATGGAATCGATAACCTTACTAAAAGTTGCATTGATCGGCGATGGAAATGTCGGAAAGACCTCAATTGCCCGGCGTTATTGTGAGGGCAGTTTTAGCGAATCACGTATCATGACCATCGGGGTCGATTTTCAGACCAAAGTTGTTGCTCTGGAAGACCGGACGGTAAAGTTAAGTATTTGGGATGTAGCCGGTCAGGATCGTTTTGCGGTCGTTCGGGAATCTTTTTATCGTGGGACTTTAGCGGCTGCTTTGGTCTATGATATTTCTGATCCGGAATCATTTGCCCATCTCCCTCGTTGGGTCGATGAGATCCGGGGTCAAGTGCCACAGGTAAAGTTTGTTGTGGTCGGCAACAAAAGCGATCTAACCGGTGTGGTTAGCAGCGAAGATGCCGGAGCCTTTGCCGCCTCTCTGCATGCCCCTTTGTGTATAACAAGCGCTTTAACCGATAATGGTGTGGAGGATATGTTCCTTCAATTGGCCCATCAGGCGGTTGGATAAATTCTCATTGCCAGTATAGCGGAAGGGTGATGGATCATACCCTTCCGTTTATTATTTAATTTGCGATTTGGATGGAATTAATGGATTGGTCTAGATAGGTTTGAAAGCCGGACCACTCATCGCTGGGGGTAGTGGCGATGATGATGACCAAGTTGGTATCACCGACCATGAATAGGGTTAATTTTCCGGTAAGTTGGGTTTCTCCGATCGTGGTCGAATAATCAACAATGACCGTGTTATACCCTAACAGGTCAGAGTAAGAGGTGGATGAACTGGTGAATGCATTGTCCGCAATCAGGTTCATAGCGACCTCATCCAGATCAGAGCCAAGTCCCATTTCCTCCATTGATCCATGTAAAATGGCGATAACCGGTCCGGTTGCCAGATCGGCGCCTGGCGAAAGCGATGCGATGAGATTGCCTTGTTTGACCGAGATATAGCCGGGTATCCCCTGAAAGGATACATACCCATCGTCACTGCTAATCCATTCCCCGGTAGGCATGAGGGTTGGTGTTATGGTTGGCTCAGGGGTAAGGGTAATCGTAATTGTTGAAGTAGGATTAAGGGTTGGGGTGGGTTGGAATGTGGATAGTAGGCTGCAGCCGGTGAAGGATACGACCGCAACGCCTATCAAAGCCCCAATGAGCCATTTGTTTTTCATTCATACTCCAAGCGCGAAGAATAAGACAATAAAAACTATCCTCATGAATTATATCCAATAATCGAACCTGCTTCTTTCCAAAAATCCCCCTTTGTGGCATAATCGTACTATTACAGGCGATGATGGAAACGAGTAAGCCAAAAAACCTGTCAGCGAACCCGGGATTGGTGCGAGCCGGGGCAGGCAGCCAGGCTGAAAATCCTTCCGGAGCCGTGAACGGAACGCAGGCAACTGCCAGTATGGGAACCGGATCCGCCCACCGTTAACGGGGCGCAGATATCCGACGGAAGTTGGGCATCTGCCTGAGTGTACCGGGTAGCCGGTAAAACAGGGTGGTACCGCGAGCAGCCCCGCTCGTCCCTGATTGGGATGAGTGGGCTTTTTGTTTAAGGAGCGATTATGTTTAAACCTGTATCACCGAAGTTAAATCTGACATTGATGGAAGAAGGAGTCTTGCGGTTTTGGAAAAGCAAAGATATTTTCCATCGCACGCTCAAAGAACGAGAAGACGGCCCTGAATTCGTTTTCTTTGAAGGCCCTCCTACGGCAAATGGAAAACCCGGTGTTCACCATGTTTTAGCGCGAGTTTTCAAAGATCTGTTCCCGCGTTATAAGACCATGTGCGGTTATCACGTCAGCCGGCGCGGTGGATGGGATACACATGGTTTACCGGTTGAGATCGAAGTAGAAAAGAAGCTCGGTTTTAAAAATAAACAGCAAATTGAGGATTACGGCATTGCCAAGTTCAATGAACTTTGCCGCGAATCGGCTTTTACCTATATTCAAGAATGGGAACGTTTGACGGACCGAATCGGTTATTGGGTAGATCTCAAGGATGCCTATGTGACCTATACCAATGACTACATGGAATCGGTCTGGAATATCTTAAAAACTTTCTGGGATCGCGATCTGCTTTACCAGGGTTACAAAGTGGTACCCTACTGCCCGCGCTGTGGAACTCCGCTTTCCGATCATGAAGTGGCTTTGGGATACGAAGAAGCGCAAGATCCTTCGGTCTTTGTTCGTCTGCCTCTGGTAGATCAACCCGGAACGTCGTTACTAGTATGGACGACCACTCCTTGGACTCTACCGGCTAATGTAGCTGTGGCTGCCCATCCCAACGTGGAATATGTAACGATTGAACGAACGCTGCCTGAAGGCGGAACCGAGAAATTAATCCTGGCTGAAGGTTTGGTATCGAAAGTCTTCGGGGAAGAAGCTGTGAAGGTGGTTGAGCGTTTTAAGGGCAAGCACTTGCGCGGAAAACGCTACCAACCATTGTTCACATTTATGCCGCCTGAAAAACCGGCTCATTTTGTGGTCATGGGCGATTATGTGACTACGGAAGACGGTTCCGGTTTAGTGCATATCGCTCCCGCCTTTGGTGCGGATGATATGCAGTTGGCAAATGATTATGACCTTCCGATCATTATGACGGTTGGCGCCGATGGCGCTTTCTTGGCTCCGGTTGGTCCCTGGGCAGGTATCTTTGTCAAAGATGCCGATCCGCTGATCATTGATGATCTGCAATCCCGCGGCTTGCTCTTACGCTCGGAAGTGTATACCCATACCTATCCATTCTGTTGGCGCTGCGGCACTCCGCTGCTTTATTATGCCCGTCCAACCTGGTATATCCGCACCAGTAAATTTAAAGACCGCATGGTTGAATTGAATGAAAAGATTAACTGGTATCCTGGTCACATCAAGAACGGACGGTTTGGGAATTGGTTAGCCAATAATATCGATTGGGCGCTGGGGCGCGAACGGTATTGGGGTACACCTCTGCCGGTATGGGAATGTGATTCGTGCCACACTCAGGAATGTTTTGGTTCTCTCAAGCAGCTATCTGAGCGAACCGGGCGTGATCTGAGCGAGTTGGATATGCACCGTCCGCATGTGGATGATGTTCATTTCCGCTGCAAAGAGAAGAACTGCAGCGGCAGCATGCACCGCGTCCCGGAATTGATCGATGTGTGGTTTGACTCGGGCTCAATGCCCTATTCGCAGTGGCATTATCCGTTTGAGAATGAGGAGAAGTTCAAACAACAGTATCCCGCTGATTTTATTTGCGAAGCGGTCGATCAAACCCGGGGTTGGTTCTATTCCCTGCATGCCATTAGCACCTTGCTTTTCAACCAGGAAAGCTATAAGAATGTTATCTGTTTGGGTCTTATCCTGGATGGTGAGGGACAGAAGATGTCCAAATCCAAAGGCAACATCGTTGACCCTTGGTCGGTATTGGATGTTCACGGCGCCGATGCCATGCGCTGGTACCTGTATACCGCCAGCCCGCCGGGACAGGAACGCCGTTTCTCCGCCGATTTAGTGGCTGAAGTGGTTCGCAACTTTACGTTGACCTTATGGAATACGTATTCCTTCTTTGTCACCTATGCAAATTTGGATGGGTGGACGCCTGACCCGCAAAAAGAATTGGTGTACAGTCCGTTAGATCATTGGCTGCGTTCAGCGTTGCACACCTTGGTACGCGATGTCACCGAGGCCATGGAACATTATGACGTATTGGGCGCTACCCGGCCTATCCAAACCTTTGTGGACCAACTCTCCAATTGGTATTTACGCCGCTCCCGCCGGCGCTATTGGAAAACCGAGAGTGATTCAGATAAACAAGCCGCATATGCCACCTTATATGAGGCTTTGGTTACCATTAGCAAGCTGTTGGCGCCGACAATGCCGTTCGTTGCTGAAGAGATGTACCAAAACCTGGTCCTCAGTTCAACATCCGGCGCTCCGGCTTCGGTCCATCTGGCAGCCTGGCCGGCTCATGACCCGGTCGCGATCGATGAGGAAATGAACCGCTCGATGGCACTTGTGATGAAACTGGCTTCCTTAGGTCATGCAGCCCGGAACAAGGCGAACCGGAAAGTCCGCCAACCCTTGGCTGAAGCAGCCTTCGCAGTGGGAAGTATGGATGAACAACGAACTCTCGAATCATATGCTGACCTGCTCGAAGATGAACTGAATGTCAAGCATGTGCGTGCTCTCAGTAAAGCTGGCGAAGCGGTTTCCTACAGCTTGAATCCATTCCCGAAGCAGTTAGGGCAAAAGTACGGCAGCCGCTACCCGGCTATCCGGACTGCATTATTGGCCTTGGACCCGGAAACCGTTGCTTTGGAACTGCTGGCGGGTAAACCATTACCCCTGGTGGTGGGTGATGAAACCCTGGAAATCCTTCCGGAAGAGGTGGAAGTACGCGCCCTGGCCCGCAGTGGTTACGCAGTAGCCACCGAAGGAGCTTACACGGCTGCCCTGGTCACCGAACTGACCCCGGAATTGGAAAAAGAAGGGTTGGCGCGTGAGTTTGTACGCCGCGTTCAAGACCTGCGAAAGCAGGCTGATTTGGAGATTGCTGACCGCATCAACGTTTATTACTCAGCTTCGCCCAAGTTGGCAGCTGCCATCAGCGCCTGGAAAGAGTATATCCAGGATGAGACTTTGACCGTATCACTTCAATCTGGTCCAGCGCCAACCGGTGCTCCGACAGTGAGCGATTCCTTTGATGGGGAAGAAGTGAGTGTAGGGTTAAAGAAAGCCTGATCGAATTCCCTCCCGCAAAATTAATTGAGAGTTTGCGGGAGGGTTGTTATTTCACATCCTCCAAATGTGAAGCATTTGGGGGATGTGTAACTATATAGGGAAGGGGGAAGAC
>DATMYN010000339.1:0-4223 GCA_035560875.1 Longilinea sp.
GGCCGGACATCAACAGTTATTATCGCTTCCTTGTATATCCTCTGGCTGCTTTCAGGTGCAGCCGGTTTGATGGTGATCCGAAAAAAAGAGCATAATTTGAACGACTGGCTCTTATTCTTTTTCCCTCTAACCTTGGGACCATTCTTCTATCTTTATACACGCAGTTTAGCCGATGAGCTTGAAGAAGGTAAAGAACCCAAACCGAAGGCGCCGGAAAAAGAAAAACCTCCCGTAAACCCAACCCCGATCAAGCCCGCCAATGGTCAAAAGAGTTAAGTAATTTAACTTGAAACCAGATCACAACCAATAACCCACTTCAACTGGTCTTGATGGCATCTATTTATTCAAAATACTGGGCAAACGGAAAAAACCTTGATGAATTTGTTTCTGGAATGGAAACAAACCAAGCAGCCATGCTGCGCCGCACTGAGCAAACCCACCTGACGCCCGATCAAAATTTTGCTTTTTCACAAATCCATTCCGCCCGTCACCTCGCCATCCTAACCGAGCCATGGTGCAGCGACAGCTTGATGAACCTTCCCATTTTGGCGTGCATAGCCGCGGCAATGCCCCAATGCCAACTGCATCTTTACTCCCGCAGCCTATTCCCTGAACTGCGCACCCATTGGGAAGAACGGAACTACACCCACATTCCACTTTGTGTTTTTCTTGATGCGGAATTCAACGAGATGTGTATCTGGATGGAACGCCCGGCTGCCATGAAACCCTGCATGGACAGATGGATGAATGCTCACCCGGAAGTATCCACTGTCCGTAACGACCCTGCTCTCTCCAGCGAACAAAAAAGGGAGCGTTTAGCTCCCGTGCTGCTTGAATTATCCGTCGAAATGGAATCCTGGTATGCTGACACTCTTCAGGATGAGACCGTAAAAGAGGTCCTGGCTGTACTCACCGTTTAGGCGAAATACTCTTCTTCCAACTGGTGCCACTCTTCCTGGGGATTGACTTTTAAGAAGCTGCCCAAGATCGGGGTGGCTTTTTTCACCTCTTCTGCCATCCGCTGCGCTACCTTGCGTAAGGCGAAATGGGCATTCGATGCGCTGCGAAGACACAAGAAGTGATATAACGTCCGCCAATCAGCTTGAACCACAACCCGCCGTAAATAAGCATTCGGAACAAGGTATGACGCCACATAGGGATTGACTTCGGCAAGACGTTTATAGGCATCCGAAGCAGTCTGCATGGCGGTATGATACGGCTTTTCAAAACCGCTGCTTACGATCCGGCGGGGAGTAGCATATCCCAAACCGGTGGTCAACTCTTGAGGGGTTTGCACCATCATACGGTGGCGCTTCAATTCAAAATAGGCGCCTTGGTCCAGCACAAGCTCAAAGGTATAGGTGGCATATTCCAACTCACGCAAGGGGATATCATGCAAAGCCAGGTTCCCTAACAGCTTGTTCGCCAGGTTTTGTTTTTCGACAGCCGTTTGGCTGCGAACGTAGGATAAACAATTGGAAAAATCCTGGGTTCCATAGCGGAATAATACAGCCGCCAATACTTGATCTTCTGCATCGGCACTCACATTCAATAAACGGCACCAATCCCCACCCGCCTCATTTATTTGTGGGATGGAAATGGTTGAAAAAGTATTTCGGCTTGTCTCCAAATAAGGGGCTGCATCGGCATATTTGACCAGTGTGGGTAATTCGGTCTGGGCGACTTTTTTCATATCCTCACCCAGGGTACGCACTTCCTCTAAAGGATGGGAGAGCATTTTGGTGATGGCATGTTCCAGCACGCGGGCATTCATGGTCACCCCAACATTGGCTAACGAAGAAGCCGGCAGGAAGTAACGGCACACATCCACATAGGTTGAACGTAAACGTCGTTCCCAAGCCAGGTCATCCTCACCGGGTTGGCGGGGATTCTCCTGGGCTGCCTGGGCGCTGACCACGGTCAATGCCTGCTGGTAGCCATCGAATAACTGGCAGCATGTGCGTAAATATAAGGCCTTTAGGGCCGGGTCTTTTTCTATTTCAACCGGTTGGAAGAACTCCTCCGGACTCCATTTTTGGTAGCGGGTTGATTTTTCGGTATACGAAGCCAATCGGTTGGATTCGAGGCATTCGATCGCTAAACGGGAGATATTCTCAACAGCCAGGTGCAGTAAGGCATGCTCGGCTACCGATGCATGTCCATAACCTACCACCCATTTTTCATTGAACTCAGCGCTTTTTTCATCCGTTAACTCGGCTGCTATTTGCCGGAATGTCTGCGGAGAGCGTGAGGTCTTCGCAAAAGTAACGGCGATAGTTTCCGGGCTCAGGCTTTTTGGGTCAAGCAGGTAAACCTGGCGTTGTGGTGGCATATGTGAAAACCTCCTGCGCCTGCGCTATATCTTTATGGACCTGTTCTAATAATTCGGTGACACCCGAGAATTTTACCTCGGGACGCAGATATTTTAGAAATACGATCCGTAACGTCTTCCCGTACAGATCTTCATCAAAACCAAGTAGATGGGCTTCAAGCCGTTCTGCGACCGGTCCTTGATTAAAGGTTGGCCTGGCGCCGATGTTGGTTACCGATGTGATCGAGCGTCCATTCCATTGAGCCAGAGTGGCGTAAACGCCGCGGGGCGGCAATAGTTGATCTTTCCAAAAGTCCAAATTAGCCGTTGGGATGCCAATGCTCCGGCCGCGGCCGTCTCCGTGCACAACCATACCGTCAACAAAGTACCAACGTCCAAGCAGCACTGCCGCTCGTTCCACCTCGCCTTTTTGTACAGCGCTGCGCACCAGGCTGGAGGAAACCACATCATCCCCGACTGTTACTGGATCGAATTGGGATACGCAAAAGCCTTTTTCTTTACCCAATGCGGTCAACATGTCGAAATCACCCTTGCGGTTCCGGCCTAACGCAAAATCATGACCAATCACCAGGCAGGCAAGACCGAGGTGTTCGCAAAGGGGCTGCATGAATTCCTCTGCCGATTGGTTCACCATTTCTTTATCGAACGGCAAATTGACCACTACATCCACACCCAAATCGAATAACAGCTCAGCCTGAACTGACGGGCTGGTGAGTGAGTAAGGAGTGGAAATATTGCGCAGGACCACAGCCGGATGAGGAGAAAAGGTGATAACCACAGCCTGTGCCCCCGCCGCATGCGCTCCGTTGACCATCTTGGTCAGGATCGCTTTGTGGCCTCGGTGTACACCATCAAAGGAGCCGATGGTTGCCCAGGCTCCTTTGAGTTGTAATTCGTTAAAAGAATGAACCAAACGTCTCAAGAGAAGAAGACCTTACGTGGCTGCCATTCGTGCGCTTCGGTATCGAATTCCAGCAAAGCGACCAATTCGCCCTGCTCGCTGATACCACGCGCCATAGTTTGTTCGGGTAAAGTCTCAGATGGGATACGGTGGCCATGCCGGATCGCATCCACCTGTTCATAGGATAATTCCACTGCCGGCCAATCGGATAATGCTTCGGCGGCCGGGATGACATATTGATACCAGGTGCTGTCGGTAAAACAATCGCGCAGTTTTCTTAAGGGAACCGCATCCCGTAAGGTAAAGCGCCCGCTCTTGGTGCGGCGCAGCCCGGTAAGCGTGGCTCCACAGCCAAGTTTGGCGCCAAGATCGTTGGCTAATGAACGCACATACGTTCCCGAAGAACAATAAACATCGATCACTACCTCGGGTGGCGCCCATTCCAACAATTCAAGGTTGTAAACGGTGATGATGCGCGGGGCAAGATCAACCTCTTCCCCTTCGCGTGCCATTTCATATGCCTTTCGGCCGTTTACTTTTACAGCCGAATACGGCGGTGGTATTTGTTCGATCTCACCAATAAAACTTTTCAGCACTTCTTCGAATTGCTGCTCGGTTACATGAACATCCGCTGAAGATAGTACCCTTCCGTCCGCGTCATAGGTATCGGTGGTTGTGCCCAGGCGGATCACTGCCTGATAGCGTTTGTCGGAGGCTGAGATGTATTCGCTCAAGCGTACAGCAGGTCCCACTAAAATGATCAATACGCCCGAAGCGCGGGGGTCAAGGGTTCCAGTATGGCCTGCGCGGCGGATTCCCGTACCGCGCCGGATCACCTGGACTACTTCATGGCTGGTCATACCAATAGGCTTGTCCACTACGATGACGCCGGAAATGGCATTATCCAGTTCATTTTGTTCCATACCAATTACTCCACATTCCTTGTTTGCTGCCTAAACGGCAGTTTTATTTCCCTTATTATTATTATAC
>DATMYN010000340.1:0-3046 GCA_035560875.1 Longilinea sp.
GCCGTGAACACTTTGTCTTATACTATTTTTTAACACCATATCTTCCTCCATGTAGAGCCAAACTGTTCCCTCTACCTGCTAATACAACCCCTTCGGATGAAAACAAAGTTGACCAGGCAGAGGTGATTTTTGCCAGAAAGGAGGTACCGAACCGCTCTACTCCGACTTGACCTGTTGAAGTTATTTCACAACTCATCTTGATCAAAACTAACACAATGGGAGAACTGAAAGATGAAAAAGAAATCAACTATTATATTGATCGTGGCTTTAGTTCTGGTAGCGTTAGGCAGCCTTATGGCTTGGGGTACCCAGACTGATGGCGGAAATGTGCGTATTGTGGATGTTCAGTTCATGGGATCAAACGGGGTGGAAATGAACGGTTTGTTGTACATCCCATCAACGGCAACCTCAGAAACACCGGCTCCGGGGGTTTTAGCCATCCATGGATATATCAACTCCAATGAAACCCAGGATGGTTTTGCGATCGAATTTGCCCGCCGTGGGTTTGTGGTGTTGGCGATCGACCAACCCGGTCACGGATATTCAGACCCGCCGGCTTTCGCCAACGGTTTTGGCGGTATCGATGGTCTGCTCTATCTGCGCAGCCTGGATTTTGTGGATCCCGCCAACATTGGCTTGGAAGGTCACTCGATGGGCGGATGGGCGAGTGTTGTCGCGGCTGGTGTGCTGCCGGATATGTACACATCCATGGTGCTGGAGGGTTCATCCACCGGTACCTTTGGGGGTGGGGATGGCACCGCTACCTGGCCGCGCAACCTGGCTTTAGTTTTCAGCCAGTATGATGAGTTTTCTCTGCTTATGTGGGGTTCTCCCACCGGCGCCGGGATCGTAGATACGGCCAAGCTGCAAACCCTCTTCAACACCACGGAGACCGTCCGGGTAGGAGAGGTTTATGGATCCATTGAAGATGGGACTGCACGGGTATTGTATCAACCCGCCATCACCCATCCCATGGATCACATCAGCACCGAAGCCATTGGTTATGCCGTGGATTGGTTCAACCGCACGCTGACAGGCGGTAATGGCTTGGATGCCTCAAATCAGATCTGGTACTGGAAAGAGATCGGTACCTTACTGGCTTTGATCGGCTTGATCCTTTCCTTCTTCCCCATGGGCAGCCTTCTGCTGGGTTCAGCTTTCTTTAAACCCTTGGAAGAACCGATGCCGGAATTAAAACCATTGAAAGGTTGGGGCTGGTGGGTTGGCGCTTTGATCACTATCGCCATTCCCGCGCTGACCTTCTTCAAGTTCAACAACATGCTCGGGCTCACCTGGAACGCCAATGCATGGTTCTCCCAAAATATTACCACCGGCATTTTATTCTGGGCCATTGGGAATGCCGTAATCAGCCTCATCTTATTCCTGCTGTGGCATTTCATTTCGAACCGCAAAGAGGGAGCTACCGGGGATAATTACGGCCTGACCTGGGCGAAGAAGCTGGCATGGGGCAAGATCGGAAAATCCTTCCTATTGGCGCTGTGCATTGCCGGCTTTGCCTACCTGCTGTTGGCAGTAGCGCATTACTTCTTCAACATCGACTTCCGCTTCTGGATCGTTGCCCTCAAGCCGTTGTCACCTCTGCAGTTCCGCATCTTCCTGTGCTACCTGGTTCCCTTTGCCATCTACTTCCTCGTCGTTGCTACCGTACTGCACGGCGAGATGGTCAAGCTAGGCAAAGACGGAAAACCGCTCGCCGGCTGGAAGTCTATGCTGATCGATATGGCTCTCATGATCACCGGCATAGTCATCCTCCTGCTGGTCCAATACATCCCGCTGTTTGCCGGCGGAACATTGGGCGGATCGGAAGCGCCTGAATCGCTGCTCGATATTGTGGCCATCCAATTCGTACCCATCCTGGCGATTGTTGGGCTGGTATCGAATTACTTCTACCGGAAGACCGGGCACATCTATGTCGGCGCTTTCTTGAACGCCATCTTTGTGACTTGGTACATCGTCGCCGGACAGGCGATCCACTTTGCGTTTTAGGGGAAAAACACAAAGGTAGTAATGGGCTTAGCCCGGTAAACCCTTGCCTTGTCTATGATGAGGCAAGGGTTTTTCTTAAGTGTCAACTTGGTCGGTAGAGTATGTCGAAAAGAACAAAAACCGCAACCCAACAAAAACATGCTTCATCCGGTGGCTGAGCTTGTCGAAGCCACAGGAAAGGTAAGGTGTAGAAAGTTGTTGGGTCGAATGGCGCGGTAATGCCTTGAAAGATGAAGCTGAAGTGCCATTCGACGCCAACCTACAAGAAAAAATATTCGTTTCGAAAAAATATTCGAATTCGAATATCGAATATCTATTTGGCTTACGAGTAGCTATGGTATGGTATGTGTGAATATGAGGTTGGTAAGGTGCGAGGAAGAACCTGCGTCAATATAGTAGAGCATGAAAGTCCTTTAAACAAGCTGTCAAAAGAGGAAAGTTTTATGGTCAAAACAGGCAAGTTATTGCCTATTTGCCTAACCAAACCGGTGGCTTCGACAAGCTCAGCCATCGACCGCACACTGTCGTTCCCTGAGCCTGTCGAAGGGAACTGGAACCGTAACCCGAATGAGGAGATTTACCTCTTAATACCTTTCCATATCATCCGAAAAATGATCAATGTTATCGCCCCCATCAGACCGAAGAACAGGTCGTGCATCGTGTTGGCAAGCGAGATCTGGATGTTTGTACCATAGATTTGATCGGTTAGAAATTCCAGGAATTCCCAGAAAACCGCCGCGGTGACTGTTGTAGTGAGGGTGACCAGCAGATGGATGAAAGGATCAAGCGGAAGCAGGATTTTCCTCTCCTGGAGGTAGGTCAGCCCGCTAGAGACGGTGTAGGCAATCGATAACCCTCCCAGAAAATGCATGGGCATATCGATCCAGGGATAGGTCGCATACAGGTTCAGCCCGCCTAGGACTACTCGATGGATCAAGAACACAACGATCGGCGGCCAGATGATCTTGATCAGCCGTACAAGTGTGTTCTCTGATGAGTCGTTTTCGATGATTGTCATAATTTATCTCCCGCCGGTTTT
>DATMYN010000341.1:0-7203 GCA_035560875.1 Longilinea sp.
GGGGTAGATATCCTGTGGATCGCTTTGATCGCGGTGCTCCCCATAACCAGCATGCCGTTAGTCGCCCGTTTCACCGGGGGGAGTATGGTGGCTCCGCCTTCCATGATCTTTATGGGGATCCTATTCCTGGTCTGGTTCATCCCTTATTTGGCCAAAAGAGGGAAATTACCCCGCCAGGTAATTCCTGTATTGATGTTCGTTGTGATTGCCATCATTTCGGCCGGTTTGACTTTCTTTAGAGACACACCACCCTATTATGACCAAAATTTAATTCGAAATATCCTTGAAGGTGTTCTTACCTTAGGGATAGGAGTCTGTTTTTACCTGTTAACGGCGGGGTTTGCCGCCCGTCCCGGACTGCTGGAAAAAACGATCCGGGTAATAAACTGGAGCGGGTTAATTCTATTAGCCTATTGTATGCTGCAATTTTCAATCGACACGATCTATGGAGAAAACCAGACTATCTTAACAGCTTTCCACCACTTTTTTTCTTCAGGGTCGCTTGTTTTTGGTCGAGTAAGTGGCTTTGCAATGGAGCCATCTTGGCTGGCGCATCAGTTGAATATGCTGTACTTACCGATCTGGTTGGCTTGTACGGTGCAGGGATATTCAGCCCACCGGATCAAGATTTGGAAGTTTAGTTTGGAATCCTTTTTGTTGGTTGGGATGGTGGCCATCCTCTATTTATCCTATTCACGTTCCGGATTGTTTGCTTTTTTGTTGATGATCGCGTGGTTATTCTTAGAGTTGAATCAAAAAGTAGTCAAATATGTCCACGCCAAGATCACGCATGGACGTGAAGGGAAAAAAGTTATTCCGATTGCTGTAATTTCGATTTCAATGGTTCTACTGTATCTTGTTTTATTTGTTGGAATCGCTTATATACTCACGAAGACAGATCACCGCATGGCAACCCTGTTCACGTTCGAGACAACCTTGGGTAACCCTATTTTACGATATGCCGATTCGCTAAAATTTGGAGAACGGGTTACCTATTGGATCAGTGGATGGAACATCTTTAATGATTTCTCTTTATTTGGGGTTGGTTTAGGTGTGGCTGGGTTTTACCTGGCAAATTATCTCCCCTCCTTTGCCTGGCAACTTGTTGAGGTCCGCCGGTTGGTCTTTTGGGTCAATATGTCACTGAATGTAAAAAGCCTTTGGTTCAGGCTGTTGGCAGAGACCGGAATTATTGGATTTATGTCGTTTATGATCTGGGGTATAGTAAACTTCTTTACCAGCCGGGCTTTGCGGGTGCATTCTGACCCGCTGGCCAAAGTGATCGGTTTGGGAGGGATCTTTTTCCTTTTGGCATTCGTCATTGAAGGGTTCAGCATCGACTCTTTTGCATTGCCTTATTATTGGGTTATGAGTGGGTTGATCGCTGCAGCCAGTCAACGTTTTCTTACACCGGTTGATCCAACCGGCATTACAAAACAATAGGCAGGGACTATGCAAAAAAAACTTGACCGAATCTTTGCAGCGAGCTTGATCATCATGGTTTCTCTATGTGCTCTGGTTGGGCTGGTAGGGGTGATCTCGTTATTAACGATCGTGCAAAATAATCCTTCCATGGATTCATTGCTGTCAACCAATACAGTTACACATCCAACACCAGAATTCCCTACTCCCGAACCCACCGCGACCTCAACACCAAGACCAACCCCTCAACCTGTTGAAGCAGGCGCTTTGGATACCCTCGAAACGTTGAATTCGGTGGTAGTGCCAAGCAACAGCCCCGAGCAGTTAGTTCAGGAATTCCTAGGTGTTGTTGACCCTCGCACAAGCTCAGATACTGTCCCGCCTGTATACCAGGTAGGCAGCAGCCAGCAATTCTGGCTGTTGGATGATGACACCAATACATATTTTCAGGTAACGGCGATTTTACGAGCTGTCCGCCCGGATGTTTACTTCTATATAGAAGACGGCGTTTCTTATGATGAAGAGTCCCTCAATGCGTTAGTAGATGCTTTCCAAAATGAGATCATCCCCACTAACCGTGAGTTCTTTGGTTCAGAATGGACCCCGGGTGTGGATAATGACCCGCATCTTTACATACTCTACGCCGGCGGCATTGGATCGAGTGTGGGCGGATATTATGGCACGAATGATGAGTTGATGCCAGAAGTTGACCCGCATTCCAACGTGCATGAATTATTCGTGATCAATTCCGATAACAGCTACCTTGAGGAATCGTACACCTTTGGAACGTTAGCCCATGAATTCCAGCATATGATCCATTGGTTCCGTGACCGCAACGAAGCCGGTTGGTTGAACGAAGGTTTCTCGGAATTGGCTACCTTGTTGAACGGATATGATCCGGGCGGTTTCGACCGCTATTACATTCAAGACCCGGATATGCAGTTGAATGATTGGCCTGAAGATACCGCCGATGCAATTGCGAATTACGGCGCTTCCTTTATCTTTACCACTTATTTCTTGGACCGGTTTGGAGAGGAAGTAACCCAAGCGCTGGTGAATGAAGAGCAAAACGGTCTGGCTTCCATTGATCTAATCTTGAGCGAACAAGGGATAACCGATCTGCTCACCGGTCAAACGATCACTGCCGATGACGTATACCGGGATTGGACGGTAACGAATTTCTTGAATGATGGCTCAATAGGGGATGGCCGTTATCAATATGTTTCCTATCCGGGCGCATCCCGGATCAGCCGGATTACCCAGATCAACTGCGGTGACCAGATCCTTGAGACGACGGTTCATCAATATGGAGCTGATTACTACCGTTTGAATTGTTCAGGTCCATTTACTCTGAATTTTTCCGGTAATACCTCCACCGATGTAGTCCCGGCGGATCCCCATTCGGGCAGTTATATGTTCTGGTCGAATAAGGGTGATTATTCGACCATGCGGTTATCGCAAACCTTTGACTTGACAACCGTTAGCGGCCCCCAGGTCACTTTTACCTATTGGACCTGGTACAACCTTGAAACAGATTATGATTATGTCTATTTACAGGCATCCGTTGATGGCGACCATTGGGATATGCTCACCCCTCCCTCCTGTGTCACTACCAATCCCGCTGGGAATAATTATGGTTGCGGTTACAACGACCAATCTGCGGGTTGGATCCAGGAAACAGTCGATCTTTCTGCCTATGCCGGTCAACAGGTAACGCTGCAATTTGTTTATGTGACCGATCCGGCTGTCAATGGTGAAGGCTTGCTGCTGGACGACATGGCGATCCCGGAGATTGGCTATAGTACCGATTTTGAGGATGGTGACGGCGGCTGGACGGCTGAGGGATTTGTACGCATCGAAAACTTGATCCCGCAAACGTTCCTGCTAACTTTGGTCAGCCGTGGCACCGAGACTACGGTTCAATCGATTGAGATAGGCGCCGATAATACGGTTACAATACCTTTGGACGGCGGGTCCGGTGAATATTTCTTGATCATCAGCGGAACGACTCGATATACGCGCATTGCTGCAGAATATTCAATTTGGATGCAGCCACAGTAACCATCACACTGTGGGCAATAATATTGCTTTTATTCGTTCCAGAAGAAAAGAGTAGGTTATTATGCAAAAAAGACCAAACTGGTTCTTGATTGGTGGATTGATCTTCGGTCTAGGGGTTTGCTGCCTGGTGGCGGTGTCGGTATTCGTTTTAGTGCCCCGCATTTTCTCTGGGTATGATGTAACCATTGACTTATGGGGGACCGGGGATGACCAGGCCTCTGATGGGTCGCCATCGGTGGCGGTGAATACCGATCCAAACTCAACCGTTAAGCCAACCCCAACAGCCAATGCAGTCCCGGAAAGCGACCTGACCGCCGCCTATGAGGCACTGAATTCATTAGAAAATTCCATTCCCCTGATCAATGATGTGCGTTTGCTGCCAAGTCAATTGACGGGTTCCGATCCCTATCCATTTACGGTCAATGAGACTCCGCGGGTCTACAATATTGGCGATAGCGAAGTATTTTGGGCTGGAAGCACTGATTCTTCAGATTACTTTCAGGTGACAGCCATCTTAAGGGCGAAGACTGAGCATGCTTACTTCTGGGTTGAACAAGGGGTGCAGGTTGATACCACAGCCATGCAAGAATTGGCTACAACCTTCGAAGATGAGATTTATCCGCTTGACCGGGATTTGTTTGGTGATGAATGGACCCCTGGCATTGATAATGATGAGCATCTGTATATCCTCTTCTTTAACAATATCGGAGAAGAGACAGCCGGATATTTTGCCAGTGAGAATTCCTACGTTCAGGAGCTCTATTCGTACTCGAATGAACATGAAATGTTCTTCATGGCTTCCACGCCTGGCTTTGAGAGTGATCTGTATATGTATGGCGTTCTTGCCCATGAATTCCAACATATGATCCATTGGTATCGCGATCAAAACGAAGAATTATGGCTGAACGAAGGGGCAGGAGACCTGGGCACCTTTTTAGCCGGGTATGATGAAGGTGGGTTCGATAGTGATTTCCTGCGCAATACCGATCTTCAATTAACCGATTGGGAAGCGGGCGGAGATACCTCTCCGCATTATGGCGCTTCCTTCCTGTTCATGTTGTATTTCTATGATCGTTTTGGAGATGAAGCCACCCGGGCATTGGTTGCCTCTCAACAAAATGGTATGGTTAGCATCGACAGCATTTTGGCAGAGATGAACATTAATAATCCCAATACCGGTGAAACCATGACCGCGGATGATGTCTTTGCGGATTGGACGGTAACCAATTATTTAGGGGATTCTACGTTGGCCGATGGTATCTATTATTACCCCAATTACACCGGGGTCCCGCACGCCAGCCTGACGGAATCGATCACCTCTTGCCCAAGTGGTGATCTTGACCGCACCGTCAGCCAATATGGAACGGATTACATCCGGTTGGCATGTTCCGGGACCTATAATTTGGTCTTCGATGGCAATACAGAGGCTTCCCTATTCAATACAGCCGCTCATTCAGGTTCATATGCCTTCTGGTCCAATAAGGGTGATGAATCCCAGATGACGCTGACGCGCAGTTTTGATCTTGGCAGCGTCAGCGGGCCGGTGTCCATGAGTTATTGGACCTGGTATAACGTCGAGGAAGGGTACGATTATGTTTACCTTCTTGCTTCCCGAGATGGCACAAATTGGAGCATGTTAACCCCGCCGGGATGCACCTGGGACAACTCCACTGAGATGAATTTGGGTTGCAGCTATAACGGAAGATCAAGTGGCTGGATCCAGGAAACAGTCGATTTAAGCACCTATGCCGGTGGCACGGTTTACATCCGCTTTATTTATGTTACCGATATGTCGATCAATGGAGCCGGATTCTTGCTGGATGATATTTCGATACCGGCTATCAATTACAGTACGGATTTTGAAGTCGATGATGGCGGTTGGGAAGCCGAAGGGTTTGCCCGCGTCAATGGTTATACCGTTCCCCAAACCTACCAGGTAATATTGATCCGCCAAGGACAGCCGAATGAAGTTCAATACATAACATTGGACGCAAACCAAAATGCTACCGTTCCGATTACCTTTGACGATCGAACGGTCATTTTAGCGGTTAGTGCCACAGCTCGCTACACTAGTGTTCCGGCCGGTTATACCTTCCGTTTGGAACCATAATACAGCAGTACGTAATAACGACACACCGGCGAGTTTTTTCTCGCCGGTGTGTTTTATGTTCCTACGAAACACCTATGCTGTGGGAAGGCTTGGGGGTGATTGCCGAAGCCGCGCCAGTTCGGATTCTAACTCGGCACGCTTTTGAGTTGCAGCCAATCGTACTTCATCACCGATCGAGTTGATCTCTGTTTGAATACGTTGGCGGGTTGTTTCACCCTTCGCAGGAGCCAGCAATAGCGCGAGTGCACTCCCGACCAGACCGCCGAGAATAGCGCCAAGAACAAAATTACCAAATCGCTTCATGTTTCACCTCCTGCATATATAACGAAAAACTACGCTTTTTGTTTCGCGATTTTCAATTTTACAAAGATCATTGGTGCAAATGCGGATACCCATAAACCTAACAGGGCATAGCGAAGATATCGCAGTGTATAACAGAAAAGGTTAGGATCATCGGGTAGTATCTGTCCAAGCCCGAACCAGATCACGCCGATTCCGACGAGGCCGATGAGGTAACGGATGACTTTATGGCTCAGTCTGCCTCTAGCACTGAAACCACCTCTTACTTCCATCCAACTGGCTCCGGTGATGAGGCCAAACAGCGTTCCACCGATCGTGAATAGGCCTTCGGGGTCTAACGGATTGGGGACAGTGGTTGGATCGGCTGCAACTGCGTTATTCAGCCAATCGGCCGGCATTTGCCAGTTTGGTGCTGCGAAAATGATAGCCAAGCCGATCACAATTCCGGCTAGAGAAACCACTAAAGCAAACAGCATCTTGAAAGTAAGTTTTTTGTTTTGCCACCAGCGTAAAAACGGGCTTTCCAATTTCACCATCAACCAAAGCAACCCGGCGCCGATCAACCAACCGCCAACCACATCGGTAAAGAAATGGACTCCTAAGTATAAACGTGACAGACCGATCATAAATACAATGATCACGACCACTATTGTTACCCAGGTCTTTTTAAACCATGCCGCCATTCGTCCCCATACCATCGTGGCCAACTGCGCATGACCGGAGGGAAAACCAAAGGATGATTCTGAACTTAGCCCCTGTACCCGGTTATCAAACCAGTATGGTCGCGCTCCGTGAAAGGCAGTTTTGAAATATGCATTTACCAGGTTGCCAAACATAAGGGATAACCCAACCCTTAACCCAAGTCTGGAATCCCAACACCAGTAGATAACCGTGAGGGCAACAAGAAAGAAATATTCTGTACCCATAAACGAAAAAGCCTTCATGGGTAAAGAAAGCCAGGAACCCAACTGTTGTAAAAAGATGTTGATATCGATTTCCCAAGGCCAAGCAAAGCTCATTGTAAAAACCCTCCATATGTTGGATTGACGTCTCTTCTACAAATATTGTACACTCATTCCATGGAATCAAGAACAAACTCAACCGATTTTCCGGTTTTACTTCGTCTGGTAGGCGTTATTTGGCTGGTCGGTGCTTCTTTGGAAGCCACCGAATGGGACGATCACCTTACAGTAGTCACCTTCTTACTGGTAATTGGATGCCTGGTAGGGATGTGGCTGGGATGGGCTGAACTGAAACGCAATGAGCGTTTTTTGGCCGTCTTGGGGTTGAGTCTAATTCTTATTCCTTGG
>DATMYN010000342.1:0-4602 GCA_035560875.1 Longilinea sp.
GTGAAAGTGTATAAAAATATCGCCCAAAATTGGGCGATATTTCTTCCAGGCGGAGAGGGTGGGATTCGAACCCACGGTGACTACGAGAGCCACAACGGTTTTCGAGACCGCCCCGATCGGCCACTCCGGCACCTCTCCAAAGGCAAGGACGAATTATACCAGTCCGAAGCCTAAATTTCCACAGAATCATACAGCTTCGGGTAAGTAATGTCGCAAAAATGCTCAGCACACAATTTGTCGATCAATGCATTGGCTTTATCAGGCTCACCGTGGATCAGATAGAGCTTCTTCAACTGAGGTCTGGCTGCCCGCACATAATCCAGCAAAGTATCCTGCCCGGCATGCGCAGAAAAAGTGCCGATCGTCACCACTTCAGCGCGGCGGTCGAAAAGCTGTCCGTAAATGCGCACCTGCGGCGCCTGCTCAGCCAGTAAGCGGCCCAATGTGTTGGGTGCCTGCCAGGAGACGATCAAGATAGTATTGCGATCATTTTCGATGTTATTGCGTAAATGATGCAAGATCCGTCCGGTTTCTGCCATTCCGGAAGCGGATATGATCACCATTGGTTCCCTGCGATCATTCAATGCTTTCGATTCTTCAACCGATTGAGTATAAGTAAGGTTCGGGAAATCCAAAGCCGGGTGGCGGCCTTCCAAAACGAATTTGGCGGTTTCTGCATCAAAATATTCCGGAAATTCTTTGAATACTTTTGAAGCCGCGACGGCTAATGGACTGTCAACAAATACCGGAATGGAGGGGATATCACCGGCGGAGATCATTTGGTTGATAAAGTACACCAATTCTTGGGTTCTGCCAACGGCGAAAGCCGGGATAATGACTTTGCCATTGCGGGCAAAAGTTCGCACCAAAACGGAACGTAGTTCAGCATAACCTTCTTCAGGATCGCGCTTCGGTTTATCGCCATAAGTGCATTCCATGATCATGTAATCTGGTTTTTCCGGTAAGGTCGGGTCTTTCACCAATGGTAAATCTTTCCTGCCAATATCACCGGAGAACCAAACCCGGAATTTGCGGCCGTTTTCTTCCACATCCAAAATGACCGAGGCTGAACCTAAAATATGCCCGGCATCCACCAATTGGGCGGTAACACCCTTGACCGGTTCGAATGTCTGGCGGTAATTCAACCTTTTAAATAATGGGAAAACTCGCTTGGCATCTTCGATCGTGTATAACGGTTCAATGGGGGGTTCACCGCGGCGCAGGCGTTTTTGGTTGGCATACATGGCATCTGCTTCTTGAATATGCCCGGAATCCTCCAACATCACCTCGGCTAAACGCGCCGTCGCTTTGGTGGTATAGATCGGTCCTTCATAACCATGCTTTACAAGATTGGGTAAATTGCCGCTGTGGTCGATATGGGCATGAGATAAGATCACAGCATCGAGAGAGCGTGGATTAAACCGAAAGTTTTGGTTATTAATATAGGTTTCAGCCCGATGACCTTGATAGAGTCCGCATTCTAATAATAAACGCTGCCCGTTGACTTCAAGGAAATATTGTGAACCGGTTACCGTTTGAGCTGCCCCATTGAATGTTATTCGCATGATTCCTCCTTTAAATTGATCACTTTGATTATTTCATCCCCATATTGTTTTTTTCGCCAAGGAAGGTGATCCATCAATGGTTCGAGATCTTTAATAGTTAAAGCTCCCTGGTAGGCAATTTTCTCCATTGTATCCCGCGGCAGAACCACATCTGATTCTACTTTTAGACGAGTCCCGGTCTCTTTTCGCCACAATCGCAGCTTTTCCAGCCGCTCAAGGATCTCATCGGAAGGTCTTGCCGGACGCGGCGGTCTGCGCAACGGGGGAGCCTTCTGCCCGGCTTTTACCGCTTTCAATAAGGCTGGCCCGTGCCGGTCCATCAGGCGTTTGTTCATTCCAATGATCATGGAAAGATCATCCATCGTTTCGGGGGCTTGTTGGGAGATTGCGATGAGGGTTTCGTTGGAAAGGATCTTAAAGAGGGGAAGGTCGATCGCTTCTGCTTGGGCTTCCCGGTAGGCGCACAACTCATGCAATATCGCTGCCTGCTGTGGTGTAAGATCCTGAGATCCACTCACCCGCCAGCAGTTCTCCGTGCGCGGCTCTGTTTCAGTTGCTGCTGCGATCCGAAGAAAATCCTCGCGGGCAAGATCCATCAACCCGGCTTGTTTTAACTGAGGAGAGAGCTTATCTCGCAAGGCGATGAGGAAATGTGAATCCAGACGGGCGTACTTTAGCATGGCAGGGGTAAGCGGACGCAACCCCCAATTTGCCCGCTGAAACCGTTTTTCCAGTTTTATTCCAAATTCATCTTCCAAAACATTGCCCAAACCTACCGCTGTACGTCCTAAAATTCGACAGGCATGCATCGTGTCAAAAATATTCATGAATGAAAAATGGTAATCCCGGCGCATACAGATCACATCATATTCGGCAGCATGGAAGACTTTTTGTATTTTTGGATCTGAGAAAATGGCGCCTAAGGGATCAAGATCCTTTAATACCAATGGGTCAATGAGGTAATCCCTTTGTTTAGTGGAAATTTGGATCAAACAAACCCGTTCGCGATAGGCATACAAGCTATTGGATTCGGTATCGATCGCAATGACCGGTTGCTGTTGTAGATCGCCCAGCATGCGCTCAAATCCAACCCGTGAATTGATCCAAATCGGATCACCGTCAGGAAAGGGTAACATAAGGACGATTATACTTCTATAATCCCCGTCTTTCCCTTGAGTGTGTAGAAACTTAACGATAAGGCGGCGATGTTGTTAAGAAACGCCAACCTACTGGTTTTAAAGATTTGCCTATGGTATAGTAATTACCAGCGGAGGCGCAATGAACGAGCGAATTCTAATAATCGAGGATAACGAATCTATCGTCAAAGTGCTTAAGCGCAGTCTGGCCTACGAAGGCTATAAGGTCGATGCAGCTTTGGATGGCGAGACTGGCTTAGCCCTGGCTCGTGAACATTACCCAGACCTGGTTGTGTTAGATCTGATGCTGCCGGGTATGGATGGTTTGGAAGTCTGCCAGCGTCTACGCAGCGCAGGCAGCGTTCCCATCCTTATGCTCACGGCAAAAGATACAACCCAAGACCGGGTGCAGGGGTTGGATGCCGGTGCGGATGATTACGTTGTCAAACCATTTGACCTGGATGAATTGATGGCGCGGGTACGCGCTTTATTACGCCGTACCCAACCGGAACGGGCCACAGTCCTTTCCTTTGCCGACCTGAACCTAGATACATCCACCCGCCAGGCTCACCGGCGCGAACGCGTGATCGACCTAACCGCAAAAGAGTATGATCTGCTTGAGTTGTTCTTGCGCCATCCACGCCAGGTAATGACCCGCGAAGTGATCTTCGATCGGGTGTGGGGATACGATTTCGGCGGGGAAAGCAATGTTTTGGATGTTTATGTGCGGTATTTACGGCAAAAATTGGAGGAGGGTGGAGAACAGCGTTTGCTGTTTACCGTTCGTAGTGTAGGTTACGTTTTGCGCGAACCTGCCTGATGTCCCTGCGTTTACGTTTATCCATCCTTTACACGGCCTTATTGGGGAGTGTATTACTCATATTTGGTCTGGTAGTCTACGTGTTGGTTAGCGTAAACCTGCTTAATCAGATCGATACTTCGCTCATTTCTGTTGCCAATTCTCTCACGACTAATCTTGAGGTCGATTCCTCTAACCGGTTCGACCTTTCGGTGATCACCACCTTCCAAACGGCTGAGAATATCCTCTTCCAGTTGTGGGGCAGTGACGGAAGCTTGCAGATAACCCGTCCACCCGATTGGCAGACCAGCCTGGATGCTATTGGGCTTCAAACAGACCAAATGGTGCTTCACTCCGTTTCCATCGGGGGGGTGCATTTACGTGTGCTTAGTGTGCCGCTTTCTTCACCGCGCGGCGCTTCCGGTGTGCTTCAGGTGGGGGTAAGCCAGGCGTACTTGGATATCACCCAAGATACCCTGGCAACGGTTCTGGTCGTGATCACGTTATTTGCCATGCTGGTCACGGCTTTGATCAGTTGGTCAGCTACCGGGAAAACACTAAAGCCCTTGGATACAGTCACCAGGGTAGCGAAAAAGATCGTCCAGGCAGATGACCTCTCCCGGCGCATCCCGGAAGGTGAGGTGGAGGATGATGAAATAGGAAGTTTGATATCTGCCTACAATTCTTCGCTGGAAAGAGTAGAGAAACTCTTTAATGCTCAACGGCGTTTCCTCGCCGATGTCAGCCATGACCTGCGCACCCCGCTTACCGTAATAAAAGGAAATGTAAGCTTGATGCGCAAGATGCGCAAAGCAGATGAAGAATCCTTGCAGCAAATCGATCAAGAAGTTGACCGCTTGACCCGCCTGGTAGGTGATCTTTTACTGCTTGCCCAGGCTGAAACGGGTAATCTCGATCTTGATCTGCAACCGTTGGAATTGGATAATTTGGTCAAGGAAGTATTCCATCAAATTAAACTATTAGCAGGGAAAAAGTTAACCCTCAAATTGGAAGAGCTAGACCCGGTTGTCGTTTTAGGGGACCGAGACCGGCTCAAGCAAGTGCTGCTCAACCTGGCGGGGAATGCCATCCAATATACACC
>DATMYN010000343.1:0-2898 GCA_035560875.1 Longilinea sp.
ACATACGTACACCTATTCCTTACTCTTACTTCTTTGCCAACCTTTCTTGGCAGGCAGTATTAACTGGATCTCACGGTATCCAAAACAATTCACGATTTGGGTCTTTCCTAATGTTGTCACGCGTTTTATATCCTGGCGGTACAGGTGGATATGCCCATGCAAGTGATACATGGGTTTAAATACCTCATCCAGCCAACGAAAGGCTTTGATCCCCATATGCGGGCGGTCATCGGCATCATGGATATGCCAGGCGGGAGCGTGGGTAACGAAAACATCCAAATACCGGCCATGGCGGGCTTTGTTATAGATCAACGGCACCACCAGGTTTAACACTTTGATCCACATTTCGAACTGAGTGTATTGATACGGTCCGTAATTATATTGCAGACAGCCTTCGATACCGGCCATTAATACCCCGGTAACATCACGCCGGCAGCGTTGATCAAGATCGATGGCCCCCCACGGCATATGGTGACGCCCTTGCTCCCCCATTTCCGGTTTGAAGTAATGGTTTCCGCGGACAAAATAAAGCGGGACATCCAATGAATCGATGATGTACTCAAGGTAGTAAAAAGGAAGGTCGCCGCAGCTTATTGCCAGGCGGACATTGCGGAAGCGTTTCCCGAGGGCGGCATTATAGATATACCCCAATTCTTCATCGCTGACAGCCAAAATATCGAGTTGACCGGCGATATTCTCATTCACCGATAAACCTCATTGCAAAGCGGTTTGTCTGGATCAAGCCGGTTCACCCTGTCCCCAGCCAACCACTGATGCCGCCGCAGTTGAGGCAGTATGGCTGATGCTGATGGACCAACTATGGATGCCAAGGGTTGCGGCAAGGGTTTTGGCGGCTCCATATAATGTAACCTGTGGGGCTCCAAGCTTTGCCGTAGTTATTTCGATATCCTGCCACCGGACGGGACCTATCCCGCAGCCTAACGCTTTTGCGACCGCTTCTTTCGCGGCAAACCGCCCGGCTAAATACTCCTCCCTGCCTTCGCTCTCGGTAATTTCAGCCGGGGTGTAAACCCGATGGATGAAACGATCGCGCACACCGGCGCGAATATCCCGCAGCCGTTGGATTTCTATCAGATCAAGACCCATGCGTATGATCATGGTTGACCACTGGGAATATAACAGTAAAACAGCAGGGTCACATGAGCCGCTGGACCAAGCGGTTCAACCGCCAGTTGAGCACCTGCTTTGGCAGATGGGTGAGGAGAGAGACAATGAAAACCCATACAAATCATTGGGGATACCTATTGAAGGGCCAATTCCGGGCCGGCACTGGCAATCACCAATTTATCCGGGTCGATGTATTTATGGGCAGTCTCCAACACCTCTTTCGGGGTTACTTTTTGGACAAGTCCGGGGAAGCGTTGATAATAATCCAAGCCCAATTCAAACCGTTCAAGGTGCAGCAAGGCATTGGCCACACCCGCATTGGATTCCAACGATAAAGGTAAGCGCCCGATGAAATTGGCTTGACTGTCTTCCAATTCTTCTTTGGATACTTGTTCAGTGGTGAAGCGCTGCAGTTCGTGGCGGATCAATTCTACCGCCCGGTCTAGATTGACCGGATTGACGCCTGCGCCAACCTCCCACGTGCCGGTGACAATCCCGGCATTCAGGCTGGTTGAGGCGCTATAGGCCAACCCTTCGCGTTCACGCACCACATCGCCAATGCGTCCCATCATGCCAAATTGACCGAGAACGCTGTTGCCCAAGGAAGCTGCCATATATTCCGGAGCACTGCGTTTTGGCCCAAAACATCCCATGCTCAGATCTGTCTGGGTCTTGCCGCTGAGGACCACATGCCGGCGTTTGGTTTGGAGAAGCTCCGGCAAAGGAGGAAGATCAGGGATCACGCCCTGATCGGGATTTGTCCAGTTGCCAAGGGCAGCCGTAACCATTTCCACGGCCTGATGGGGATCGATACCGCCAACCACCACTACCACCATACCCTGCGGTCCAAAATACCGTTTGTGGAATTGTGCCAAATCCTTGGGCTGGATCTTTTTGATCGTTTCGATATATCCGTCATCCGGCAGTCTGAAAGGATGGTCTTCAAAAAGCAGGTCATCAAAGGTCAGGGACGCCATATCTTCCGTATCCTGGGCACGGATGGCCAAGCCGGTAAGCAACTGCATCCGCAGCCGTTTGACCTGTTCTGCGGGAAAGGTGGGGGTTTTGATGCCCTCACAAAGTAAATCCAACAGCAAAGGCATATCATCCACTAATGCCCGCCCACCGAAACCGGTTGTGTAGGCACTGGCGCTGAACCCCAAGCTGGCGCCAACGGATTCGAGGGCATTGTATATTTGTTGAAAATTTCGTTGATGGGTGCCGCGCATGAGAGCCAGGGAGGTAAAATATGCCAATCCCAGCTTCTCCTCAGGATCCATCAGTGACCCGCACGCCAAATAACCGCTCAAAGCGACCGATGGGCTGTTGAAATTACTGCGCGCCATGACCGTAATACCGTTCGACAAGGTTACCCTAGTAATATCTTCCGGTCCAGGCAGTGATTTCCAGTTTAATGGAGGAATGGTACTCATGCAGACACCTCCTCTCCAGTGGGTGTATATACGCCAATTACCCGCCGGGAAGGTATAAGGTATTGTTGGGCAATGCGCTGCACATCCGCCGGGGTAACTTGCTCCAAACGTTTCATATAGTGCAAGAACCAATCATAATTGGCAAACATCTCGGCGTATCCCAGCCAAAAAGCTTGATTGGTGATGTTCTCGCTGCCATAGGCGAATTGGGCTCGCGCCTGCTTGATGGCACGGGCCACTTCGGTGGGGTTGACCGCATTTTGAATGACACGATCGATCTCGGTATCCAATACCTTGATCACTTCTTTCACCTTACGGCGTGGATTGACTGTAATGG
>DATMYN010000344.1:0-4138 GCA_035560875.1 Longilinea sp.
GGCAACCACATTCAATACCACCAAAGCCAGCATGTTCTTATTTAAATTAAATGTCCCCGCGGCTACATATCCGGGCGGCAGGGTTTGGACCGGCCGTTTGGGAAAATTGTTCATGGATTCGTCCCTCGGGTATTGGTCGGCCAGGGTGTGATGGTGTTTCCGGGGGTCGGTGTGGTGGTAAAAGTAGCCGTTTGTGTAGGCGTAGGCGTCACCCGCGTCAGGGTCGGTGTGATCGTAGGGGTGAGTGTCCCACCACCTGCAGATGCATTCCCGGTTGCCTCAATGGATAATGGGCTGATCTGCAGCGCTTGCAGGGTGGGCATGTTCGTCGGAAAATTGTCCAACGGGTTGACCGGTTGGCGGTAGCGTTGAGCCCACCAGAAATAGGCTAAGGTTGAGACGGCCGCGATCAAGGCAACCAACAGAGCCAGCAAGAAAAGCCGCGCAAAACGACCGGGGACCGGCCGCTCCACTTTACCTTCCGGAACGGCAAAGCTGATGATGGTTATATTATCCGGGCCGCCGCGGGCATTAGCCAGGTCAATCAAAGCCTGGGTGGCATCGCCTTGAGGCTTAGCTGCATAGGCAGCCGCTATCTCTTCTGAACTTACCACATCGCTCAGACCATCACTGCACAACACAATCCGGTCATTCGGGTTCAGATATGCGCCTTGGTTGTCAAAGGCATCATCATCATTCTCGATACCGGTAATGCGCAAACGGAAATCCACTTCCGGCGGTGTGGGTGAACCGAGATATCGCCGGATGACATGCGCATTCGGATGCCCTTTGATCTGTTCGTGTTTGATCAACCCGCTCTCAAGCGCTTCTTGGATCCAGGTATGATCGGTAGTGACTTGAGAAATATTGCCGTCCCGCAGCAGGTATATCCGCGAATCACCCACCGAAGCGGTGAATAAACGGTTCCCGACCATCAGGGCGATGGCACAGGTTGCTCCCATGCCGTATTGATCCGAATTGGTTTGGGCTTGATGGTAAATCGCCCGGCTGGCTTTTTGAATAGCTTGATGTAGTAAACGCACCGGATCGCGGCCATCACTGGATGCTACAAACTGGCTGATATGGTTGACGGTCATTTCCGCCGCCACCTCGCCAGCCCGGTGACCACCGATACCATCCGATAATACGGCTAACAACACCGGCGTTTTTTTCTTACCGCCTAATTCATATGCACTGACCGCGAACCGGTCCTCGTTCAGCTTACCTTTCTTTCCGGCATGCGTCAGAGCTACTACGGGTAAATGAGCTTTAATGATCTGATTCATAATTTTTCTTCAAGACTGTCTGTCGCTTGATCATTAGCTAATGGAATGATCTCGAAACGGAACAGGATCCTACCAATATTGATCAAGTCACCCGATTCCAGACGGGCGCCCTGGTTTGAGATAGGAGCGTAATTGATCCAAGTACCGGCGATAGAACCCTCATCAATGATCATAAAGTTGCCAGTACCGGTTTGGCGCAGGCGTGCATGTAAACCGGATACGGAAGGTGAATCTAACACAAATTCAGCCCGGCGGGGATCGCTGCCGAAGGTTATTTCCGGTTTGGATACCACGATCACACTGTTGGGAATGGGTTGGCGTGTCTCCGAGTCCAAGCGGATCAAACGGGCGGAACCGCGCGGGCGCAGCGGAGCCGGCCGCGGCACGGTCATGCGCTCCTGGCCGGCAGAAGGCCGGCGTTGTTCCATGCGCACCAGCACCGGCTGTGTAACCGGGTCCATATCGGCCCGCCGGTTAGGACGGTTCTTAAGTAGTTTTTGCCTGGAAATGAGTAATGCGGTAGTTAATGCCAGGCCGGCAGCCAAGACGATGATCAGTACCTGCCAGGGAACAAGGCTTAAATTTTCCCAGAGAGTGGGGGTGTGTTCTTCTACTGTGATCGTCACCGGTAAGGCTAGGGTTTGGCCCACCAATCCTAGAGTATCTTCAACCTGCACCTGCAAGGAATACGTACCGCTGGTGGTTATACCGCTCAGATCCCAGGTTATGGATCCAAAAGGTTCCTGGCTGGTTTCAGTAACCACCTCTCCATCCACCAAAAGCCGGGCGGTTTGAATATCGCGGGTATGCTGATCTTGAAATTCGACTATAAAGTCCAGGGTTATTTCCGCCGGCTGCATGGAACCCAACATACCGCCTTCGCCGCGCTGCCAGGCACGTTCAATGGTGGAAGGCGGTGAGAGCAAGATGGGATTAGGTAAAAAAATGGTAATGGGATAGGTTTGTTCTTCAGACCGGATTTGCCCATCCGGCATTTGCACATTTACTGTGATCGCATGAGACCCGGATTCGTTGATCTCCGATTGGTAGACCGCATGGTAATGATTGCGCAGGGGATTAAAGTAGGTCTCAAGGTTCGGCATGGTTTCTTCACCGGAATAGAGGAAAAAATCCCCTCCGGTTCGTTCCGCCATCTGGCGCCATACGTCGGCTTCTTGCCCTGAACCGGCTGAAACCGGTCCAACCATCCAAACAAAGATGGGTACCCCCAATTCCACCGCCCGGTCGATCAGATCAGGCAGCCCGCGGATCATTTCGCTTGTGGGTGTAGGGGTGATCAATAAGATCGCCCGGCGCATATAGGGATAAGGTGTCGCGTCCGCCGCCAGTTCGAGGGCTTGGGTGAGGCTGTTGAGGCTGGGCATGGCAATCTCTAAATTAGGCTGGTAGGCTGCCATGGCAGCCGCCAGGTCAACGGGGCTGCTCAGCCCGGAAGCCAGGGTGCCTTCATTGGTTGTGATGGTGTACTGGTCATGTGTCCCGCTGGGCAAGTAGGCCGCCCATTCTTGTAATACACCCTGTAATTCCTCAAAGCGGGTTACCGTGCGCGGGATAAAAGCCATGTTCGGACTGACATTCCAGGCAATATAAACTTCCAGACCAGGCTGCTCCCAGGAGAGGTCTTGCAAGATCAAGGAGGTACCATCCTCATCGATCGTCACCTGTGGGGCAGCGATACCCTGGATGGGATCATTTGCCGAATCGAGCGCATAAAAATAGATATCTACCTGGGGAAATTGACTCGTTTCAATACCTTCCACAACGATTGTAGAGGCAGCTTGAGCATAACCGGATAAGCTGGACGAGAATAATAAAAAAAGGATCCCAATAAACGATAGCCAACGGGAAACTTTTATTGAGCGCAAAGACTTCATACTATCAATTGTACTCAAAAACCACCCTTCGCCAATTCATTTAGCATGGTTGTAGGGGAATCGGAGGTTTACTCCCATTCGATGGTGGCGGGCGGTTTAGAGGTGATGTCATACACCACCCGGTTTACCCCGTTCACTTCATTAATAATCCGGTTTGCCACCCGGCCTAAGAGATCGACCGGTAAGGGCGCCCAATCGGCAGTCATGAAATCCTGGGTGGTCACGGCTCGCAAAGCAACCACTTCCTGGTAGGTGCGCTGGTCGCCCATCACCCCCACACTGCGCACGGGCAGTAAGGCGGCAAACGCCTGAGCGATCTGGTCGGTGCGCCCATGAGCGCGTTTACCCAAAAGACCGGCTTGGGATAATTCCGAGGTGAAGACCGCATCGGCGGCGCGCAGAACTTCCAGCCGCGCAAAGGTAACTTCGCCCAGGCAGCGCACGGCCAACCCCGGTCCGGGGAAGGGCTGGCGCCAAACAAGTTCTTCCGGCAGACCCAATGCTTCGCCGACGGCACGCACCTCATCTTTGAACAAATAACGCAAAGGTTCAACCAATTGGAACTGCAAGTCATCCGGCAGGCCGCCGACATTGTGGTGGGTCTTGATCCGGGCGGCTTTACTGCGTTCCGGGGCGCGCGATTCCACTACATCCGGGTAGATCGTACCCTGCACTAAAAAGGGGATGTCTCCCAGTTTTTTCGCTTCGCTTTCAAAAACGCGGATAAAGGTTTCGCCAATCCGCCTGCGTTTTTCTTCCGGTTCTGTGATGCCTTTAAGGGTTGATAAAAAACGTTCTTGCGCGTCGGAAACGATCAGCTTGGCGCCGAGATGCCTTTGGAAGGCAATTTCCACCTGGGTCCGCTCATCTTTGCGCAGCAGACCGTTTTCCACAAACACGGCTGTCAACTGGCTGCCAACCGCCTTGTGCACCAAAGCTGCTGCCACGCTGGAATCC
>DATMYN010000345.1:0-2390 GCA_035560875.1 Longilinea sp.
CCCTCATATAAATAGGAAACCTGATCGCTATATCCATTAAAGGGTAGGGTTTCGCGGCGTGCGGTTTCACCAATCCGGCGTTCGCTGCTTTGCGACCAGCGTGGATGACTTTGATCGGGGTTTACATTGGCATAAAAACCATACTCATCCGGTGCGATCGTATTCCACATCGTTGCCGGCTGCTCAGCTACCAGTTCAATTTTTACGATTGCTTTGACTGATTTAAAACCATATTTCCAAGGGACTACCAAACGGATCCCTCCGCCGTTTTGCGCCGGGAGATCCCCTCCATACAATCCAGTTGCCAGGATCGTCAGGTCATTCTGTGCTTCATCCAGACGCAGCCCTTCTTGATACGGCCAGGGGTAGAAACTTTGGCGCTGCCCAGGCATTTCTTCGGGGTCTAGCAAAGTTTCAAAACGAACAAAACGAGCGGCAGAGGTAGGGTTTACCTGTTGGAGTAATTTGGATAAAGGAAAACCCACCCAAGGGATTACCATCGACCAGGCTTCCACACAGCGCAGGCGGTAAATCCGCTCTTCAGGTTGAAATAACCGCACCATATCATCAACGCTGAAGGTGGTAGGGTTATTCACTAAGCCATAAACCTGAACATCCCAAGGAGAGGTCGAAAAACTCGCTGCCAGATCAGCCACCCCCTCTTTATCCGTTGTAAATTCATAATAATTATTGTAATGGGTGACATCTTGGTAGGATGTCACCGGGTTTTGCAACTCATCCGTTTGGGAACTTAATCCACCGGCAGCATTGGGTGTTGGTTGTGATACTGCTTCCGACTGGGGAGTGCAGGCTGCTAAAGCGAAACCTCCAATTGCAAGACCGCTGGCTTTTATGAACTGCCGGCGCGATAAATACAGCTCTTTTGGCGTTATTTCAGAAGGAGATATCCATGGGACAGAGTTCTTATTTTTCATTCTTGCCTCTGTCCTTACTTATAACTACATCGCTTGGATGGCTCAATCCTTTGTAGAGTGTTATTCTTGTTTTCAAAAAGGCTTTACTGAAATCCTTCCATCAGCAAAGCCTTTGATCATTTCGCTTATAATGCATCCCTTAGAATTGGACAAGTCATGCAGTGCCCTCCCCCGCGTCCCTTACCCAATTCAAAACCGGGGATAGCGATCACTTCCACCCCAGCCTTGCGCATCCGATCGATCGTATAGGTATTGCGTTCATAGGAAATCACTACCCCAGGTTCCAATGCCACCGTATTGTTGGCATCATCCCATTGTTCTCTCTCCATCTGATACTGATCACCCCCTGTTTCGACTACCAGGACTTTACGGATCTTCAGCGCGTCCGCAACGGCCGATAACAGATCCTTTTCCATGGTCACATGAAAATCACCTTCCTTTTGTCCGGGGCGCAAGCTAATGGCCCTGATCTGATTGACCACTTTGGGGTAAATCGTGACTTTATCTCGATCGAGCATGGTGAACACGGTATCAAGATGCATGTGGGCGCGATCCTTGGTCATGCAGCAGGCAATTACCCGCTCGGCAGCGCCATGGGTGAAGAGCTTTTTCGCAAGCTGTTCGATCATCCCGCCCTGGGTTCGTTCTGATAATCCGATTAATACCGTTCCATTTCCGATCGGAAGCACATCACCTCCCTCTAACGAGGAACGCCCGTAATCATTGATATCAAAACCGCCCTTGTCATCGAATTCAGGATACCAAATGTTAAAACCACCCTGTTTGAACATGGGATGGTGACGGTAAATAGCCAGCAAGTTCAACGATTCCCTGCGGCGGGCCGGCCAGTACATCGGGTTGATCGATACCCCATTAAAGATCCAACAGGAGGAATCTCGCATAAACAAGGTGTTCGGCAGGGGTGGAATAAGGAAGGTACTTTTATCTTCAAGCGCGGCCGCATGTAAGGAGATCTTTTCCCATTTTCCCCAATCGAGATCCATTTCTCCGGCGGATAAGCCACCCACTAAATGGATAGCCAATTTTTCAGGGGGTAGTTTCGATAGGAAATCACGGATCTCATCCACAAGAGACCAACCTACCGTGTACTCGGTGGCGATCTGTTCAATGATCATCAATCGGGCAGCCTCACTGGAGGAGAGTGTTTCGGTAAGGAGATCCATCAAATAGAAGACTTCCACACCCTTGTTGCGCATGCAAGACACAAAATGGTCGTGTTCTAATTGAGCCCGTTCAACCCATAAAACATCATCAAATAATAATCCGTCATGGTTGGATGGGGTAAGCCGCTTAAGACTTAGCTCTGGACGATGAACGATCACTTTTCTTAACTTGCCTACTTCAGAATAAACGCCGAATTTTTCCATTCCACTTCCTCCTCGCAGTAATAAGACCTGAGCAAAAATGCCATATAGGATTGGAATAATTATAGAA
>DATMYN010000346.1:0-4019 GCA_035560875.1 Longilinea sp.
CCTTTTTGCGGGTCGATCTGATTTGCCCGATCAGGTAAAAGCGGGGGAACCCAGAGCGGGTCATTCTTATAGATCCGCCAGGGGAATTGTAAAAAGATCCTTTTCTCTGCTTTGGTTTGCACCGGTTTGACAATAATATTAGCCATTCACATTCTCCGCGTTTTGTTTTCGGCGTTCTTCCAAGTCTTGGACCATCTGTCCGTGTTTTTCACGGTTGAGGGGGTAAAGAATGGCAAATAGTATTCCAACCACCAACAGCACAGCCGGGATGGGTCCAATGGCCAGACGGATGCCCAAGAGTGCGCTGGCGGGTTGGGTGGCGGCATTGGGCACATAGCCGGTCAGATCCAGGATCAACAATACACCCGGGATAGCCAGAGAAGAAGCGATCTTTTGGGCTAAGGTTACCAGGCTGTAGAACATGCCTTCATGGCGGGCTCCAGTTTTCCACTCGTCATATTCTATGGCATCCGGGATCATCGACCAGGGTAGCACATGTGCAGCCGAAACACCGATCCCGGCCAGAACACACATTCCATAGATCATCGGTAATGTAGATGTTGGTCCCAACGTGATCATCAAGATCTGCACCACAGCCCAAAAAGCGATCCCAATGGCATAGGCAATGCGTTTATTCCATTTGCGAGAAGCCCAATCCCATAAGGGTAAAGCAAATATGGCGGTAATAAAAATCGCCCCCATGATGTAATCACTTTGACTTTCCTGTTGGACGATATATTTGACAAAGAATAAGAGGGTGGTCTGCAAGATATCCACTGAAACCCAGGTTGCCAGGTAGATGATCGTGCTGAATATAAAGGGGCGATTTTGAAGTGCTGATTTCAATGCCTCCTTAAATTTCGGCTGTGGTTGGTCTTGATATTCTTTACGTTCCTTGGTTGAAAAGAAAACCGTCAATAATGGAATTGTTGAAACCAACCCGAAGGCGATTGCCATGACCAGCACCCGGTCGGCATTCTCCGGTCGGAATGATCCGATGATCAACAATGGCACCGTAAAGGCGATCAAACTCCCGAGGATCGAAAAGAACATGCGATAGGTCGTCAGGTCGGTGCGTTCATCATAATTGCTGGTTAATTCAGGTGTGAGAGCAAAGTATGGCATGGATACAAAGGTAATAGAGATATCGAAGAGGATGTAGGCCACCGCATAATAGGCTGCTAAAGCCACTTCACTTGTGAATCCCGGCCTCATCCACATCATTATGAACATGATTGCAAATGGGAGTGCCCCGAAGAGTAAATAGGGTCGCCTTCTACCCCAGCGCGAACGGGTGCGGTCTGTAATGTAACCAATGATAGGGTCATTGATATAGTCTGTGGTCCTACCGATAAAGATGGCGGCGGCTGCGATAGCCGGAGAAATCCCCACCACATCGGTGAGAAAAATGGCGAAATAGGCAGCCATGATCGTTACAGTCAGGCTAAAGGATGTGTCTCCAAAACCGTATAACAGCTTGGCCTTGCGGGTCATGGGTTGGGTCATTATTTAAGCCTCGCTCGATAGTCAGGATGATTATTCTTTGATATTATAGAGGAGAACCCGTAATCGATGGGAAAAATGAAGCAGGACATTCCATTCTACTAAAAGGGACCAAACACATGGAAGAAGTATTCACTCATTTCTTTCGTCCGCGCGGCGTAGTGGTAGTGGGGGCATCCGGGGACCCGGCCAAATTGGGTTATGCGTTAACCAGAAATTTGATCAACAGTGGTTATGAAGGTGGTATCCACCTGGTAAACCCCAAAGGTGGTACCCTGTTGGGTTTACCGTTGTACCGCACGATCCAAGAAATCCCCGATCCGGTCGATCTGGCTGTTATCCTGGTGCCAGCTCCGGCAGTACCGGAAAGCCTGACGCAGTGCGGTAAACGGGGTATCCCAGCCGCGATCATCGCGACGGGGGGATTCCGCGAAACTGGTGCCGAAGGTGCAGCCCTGGAAAAAGAATGTCTTGCTGTAGCCAACCAATATCATATGCGCTTGATCGGTCCGAACTGCATCGGCCTGATCGATACTCATCTTCCGCTGGATACTACCTTTCTTCAACCACCGCCTCCTACTCCCGGTGAGGTTGCCTTTGTTTCCCATTCCGGTGCCGTTTGCGCGGCCATTATTGATTGGATCCGTGGGCAGGGGTTTGGTCTATCCTATTTGGTCAGTTTGGGCAATCAAGTGGATGTCAATGAAACCGATGTGTTACCGGCGGTTGCTGCCGATAAACACACGAAAGTGGTAACCCTCTACATGGAAAGTGTCAGTAACGGCCGGCGGTTTGTAAGGACGGCCGCTGAGACTTCCAAAAACACACCGCTGGTGGCGTTAAAAGTTGGCCGGTTTGAAAGCGGTCGAAAAGCGGCTGCATCCCACACCGGTGCATTAGCCGGAGCAGAAGTGGCTTTTGAGGCAGCTTTCCGGCGTGCGGGTGTACTGCGGGCAACAACCACCGAGGAAATGTTCCAGTGGGCTCGGGCGTTAGCGTGGTGTCCAGTCCCCAAAGGGCCAAAGGTGGCAGTACTCACTAATGCTGGCGGTCCAGGTGTTACGGCGGCTGATGCGATCGAATCCTTTGGACTGCAATTGGCTCAGTTGAGTGCGAAGACAGAGGCTGGGTTAAAAACCTTGCTTCCACCGGCTGCCAGCCTGCATGATCCGGTGGATATGCTGGCTTCGGCGACCCCCGAACAATACGCCGGCTGCCTGAAGATCCTGCTTGAGGATGATGGGGTTGATAATGTTCTAGTGATTTTGCCGCCTCCGCCGCCATCAACTGCGGGTGCAGTGGTCAAAGCCATGCTGCCGCAGATCCAAAATAGTGATAAACCGGTCGTGTTCGCCCTGATGGGAGAGCGTATGATCCAGGAAGCTATGGAACTGCTGCGGGCAGCCAAGGTGCCGGAATACCGCTTCCCGGAAGCTTCTGCATCTGCCCTGGCAGCCCTGTACCGGCGTTCTGAGATATTAAAGCGGCTCCAAGAACCGGAGATAGTACCGGTGAATCTTGAAACAAAGAAATTCCATGAGGATTTTGAAACGATTCATTCTGGTGAATGGCTCCCGGCTGATGCGGCCTTTGACCTGTTACAGGCTTACGGCATCCCCGGGTTAAAACTTGCCTTAGCTGCTACTGATCAAGAAGCTGGAAAACTGGCAGGGGAATTGGGTTTTCCCTTGGTACTAAAAGTCGCTTCAGCTGATATTTCCCACAAATCCGATGTGGGGGGTGTACTGTTGAATATTGGCAGCGTTACAGAAGCAATAGACGGTTTTAACATAGTGGTGGACAATGCCCGTAAGGCTAACCCGACCGCCAGGATCGACGGAGTTCATTTGCAGCGGATGCTGCCTAACGGGCAGGATGTGATCACGGGAGTGATCCAGGATGCCCAGTTTGGGCCATTGGTGATGTTTGGTTCTGGCGGGGTAGAGGTGGAAGGATTGAAAGATGTTGCCTTTGCCCTGGCGCCTCTCACTGCCAGCGATGGTGAGTATTTATTGGAGGGTACCTGGGCTGGCCGGAAACTGAGGGGTTTCCGCAACCTGCCGCCTGCCGACCGCCACGCGGTTCTCGACACACTGTTCCGGCTGGCTCAATTGGCAGCCGAATTCCCCGAATTGGCAGAGGTTGAGATCAATCCATTACGGGCCCTCGCCGATGGCAAAGGCGTGTTTGCAGTCGATGTACGTATCCGCAAGGGGTAGATCCACATGAAGACCGAGCCGGTTACCCTGTTGGACGACAAGGTGGAGGTGACATTTTCGCAACCGCCTATTTACGAGAAATCACCTCCTTGCCCGGATTCCTTCAAGTGGAAGGGATGCGAATACAACATCGTTGAATTAATCGAAGAATGGCATGAATTCGGAAGAAAAGGACGTTCCGCTAAAAATATGCGCCCGGAACACGCTGTCAGAGCATCCAATGAAGGCTCTTGGGGCGTGGGACGCTTCTTTTTCCGGGTAAAAACCCACGTCGACAGGATATTTGATCTATATTAC
>DATMYN010000347.1:0-2157 GCA_035560875.1 Longilinea sp.
CCCAAATACAGGCCTGTATGTGGGTCACAAACGTTCGAAAATGTCCGATTAAGAAGCGGTTATGGAATTTCTACCGTATTGATGCAAAAGAATGTACCCCTCTATTGAAATCGCTGGATGGATCACTTATCTTGACTGATCAAGCCAAACTTTAGTGCCAGCCGAACCAAACCTGCCACATTGCGGACTTTGAGCTTATCCATAAGGTTAGTGCGGTGTTTTTCAACCGTTTTTTCGCTGATATAAAGGATCTTGGCAATCTCGCTGCTGGTGTGTTCCTCGGCGATCAATTGTAAAATTTCTTTTTCCCGCGGGGACAGTGAATAAAAAGGATCCAAGTTCTGGTCTTCGACTTGCGTTTCCATGATCCGTTCCATTAACATCGATGATATTGGACTGCTAAAGTACGTTTCCCCAATTGCAGCCGCTCGAACAGCCAGTAGTAATTCATCACCTACCGATGTCTTTAACACATACCCCTTTACCCCGCATTGGATTGCCTGGTGAACTAATTCATCATCCGCATACATCGATATCAGGACCACATTTACAGGGAGCTTACTAGTACGAAGACGGTTTGCAGCTTGGATCCCATTCATCCTTGGCATCATGATATCCATGATCAGCACCTGCGGTTTTAATGCAACGGTCATATCAACCGCCTCTTGTCCGTTGGATGCCTCTCCTAAAACAGAAATATCTTGAGATTTCTCTAAAAGAGCCCGCAATCCGGCCCGCACCATTAAGTGGTCTTCGGCAATGATGACACTGATCATAAACCATCCTTTACGTTCAAGACACTATCGGCAAACTTGCGGTAAGTACGGTCCCCTGACCAGCATTCGAATGCATACTCAATGTGCCACCGACCATGATCAAACGCTCTTGCATGCCCAGCACACCGATCCCCTTTTCACTACCGTCATTTTCTGAGATGCCTTGACCGTTATCTTGAATGGTTAGCTGCAAGGTATCCCCTTCTTGATCAAGGTCCACCCAAACCTGATTGGCTTTAGCATGCTTGGATATATTCGTTAATGCTTCCTGCAGGATCCGATACAGGGTCACCGTATAGATATCAGAAATTTTGGGCAAGTTTGGATCCACCCTCACCTGTGTAGAAATATGGGTGCGTAATCCGAAATCCCTGCAAAACCCGGTGATGGCCGCCTGAATACCCAATGTATCCAAAATTGGCGGACGAAGGTCTTGCGCTAACAGGCGCACATGGTTTAAGGACTCGTTTGTTTCAGCGATCAATTTTTCCAACCGAGGTTGAAGTTCCTTCAGAGCCATCGGAAGGTCAGATTGGAGATTCTGGATATTGAGCATGTGGGCGGTCAAAGATTGCCCCAATTCATCATGCAGATCGTGGGATATACGCTGCCGCTCTTGCTCCTGGGCTTGCATAATTTGTGAAGCCATTTTTCGGAGTCCGTCACGCTGCTCTAATAAAGAACGATAACGGTTCAACCTTGTTATGGTTCGGATGCGGGCACGTAGTTCCTGGCGATCAACAGGTTTGGTAAGAAAATCATCCGCCCCGGCTTCCAAACCATGCAGCATGGCGGTCCTATCATCCAACGCAGTCAAGATAATAATGGGTACCTCGGCTAACCGGTGTGAGTTTCGCATTTGCCGGCAAACCTCAAATCCATCCATACCAGGCATCATTACATCCAATAATATCAGATCAGGGGTTAATTGTTCAGCTCTTTCAAGGGCTTCATACCCATTCGCGGCAGATTCAAGCTGATAACCTTGCCCTTCCAGGATCGCCATGATGGTCTCAATCCCAGAGATCTCATCATCAACAACCAATATAGTGCTGGTCATGACAAAACTCCTTTATTTTACTTGAGCTGATCCTGGATCTTCTTCAAAAGTTCTTTGAGATAGATGGGTTTACTCATGTAATCATCCATACCTGCCTCCAGGCAACGTTCACGATCACCTTGCATGGCTAAAGCTGATAAAGCGATTATGGGTGTATGTTTACTTGTCGAGTCTTGCCTTATTTGTCTCGTAACTTCAAATCCATCCATGCCAGGCATTTGTAAATCTAGCAATATCAGATCAGGATGAGATCGCTTTATTTCTGCCAATCCTTCGGCTCCGTTTTTAACCACCAAAACAGAATAACCGAGAGACCTAAGG
>DATMYN010000348.1:0-8566 GCA_035560875.1 Longilinea sp.
ATGGAAATCTGATCCTTCCGGGAATAATCCTTGTAATACTAATAGGAAGCATTGGTTATTCTGCAGCCGGGACATTATTGGCTGGTTTGGGAGCCCAAACCCGATTAAGAGAAAATATTTTACCGGTGCTGCTCTTTCCTGTAGCTCTTCCATTATTGATCGCAGCTGTTAAAGCCACCACAGGGATTTTGCAAGGGGCGGGTTGGATAGAATTACAACCTTGGCTGTCATTATTGATTGCTTATGATGTTATCCTGGTAACCGTTTCAGTAATGCTGTTCAATTTCATCGTGGAGGAATAAATGCCGCATACACGGAGAGGGCTCATAGCTCTCGATATCTTAGCCGTCCTGGGAATTCTATTCGCTTTCGTGATCGTTATTTGGTTTACCCCCGTCGAAGCAACCATGGGCGCGGTTCAAAAGATATTCTATTTTCATGTTTCTGCCGGATGGGTTGGGATGATCTCCTTCCTTGGGGCAGCAGTTGCCAGCGGGATATATTTATCTACTCGAAAGACCATCTGGGATGCATTAGCTGTTTCCTTGGTTGAGATAGGAATGGTATTCGCGATCATCAACGTATTGAGCGGAATGATCTGGGCGAGACCGATTTGGAACACCTGGTGGACTTGGGATCCTCGTTTGACCACAACTGCCATTATGCTGCTTGTGTATGCGGCTTATTGGATCTTACGCAGCGCAATCGATGACAATGAACGGAAAGCCGCCTTTGGAGCTGTTTATACCATCGTTGGATTCATCAGTGTTCCCGTTACTTTCTTCTCCATCCGGTTATACCGTACGATCCACCCTTTAGTTTTCGGCAGTGATAATTCTGGCATGGCTTTAACGCCGCGCATGCAGACAGCATTTTTCATCAGTCTGGCAGCTTTTACATTGGTATTCCTTGCATTGGTTTGGCATAGATGGAAGATCGAGGTCAATGCTCAAGCGGCTAATGAAACGGAAGGAATGGCATAATGGATACTTCCGCATATTTACTTGCCGGTTATATCGTGATCTTAGGTGGAATTAGCCTATATGTACTCAGTTTGATCGTCCGATCGAACCGTAACAAAAAAAGCTGAGATCAATTCCACGGTACCTGGATGAGGTTTGTTTCCGGGTCGGCAGCGTGACCCAATAAAGGGAGACCCCAAGCAGTCGCAATCGTCCTTAAAATCGAGTAATGCGTATAGGGGGTGTCATCCCAAAAACCCGGTTGGACTCTTGTGGAAATCAACAGAGTGGCTATCCGGCCGCCGCCTGTGGTTAATCCACAACATGTGTGTTCACCTTGGCCTTCATCCCAAGTTATGATGATCAAGCTGTTATCGGCAATCTCCGGGTTTTCTAACAGCCGGTTTACCCAATACCCCAACCAATCATCCGCTATTTGCAGACCGCAGTCATGAGCATCATTACAAATATCGGGTGTGATAAATATGAAATTCGCCAGATCATTGTTACTCAGGTCGATTTCCATTTGGGTCATAGGGACAATATTTTGACAACGTTCGGGGTTCAAACGGATATCGTCAAAGTAGATAAACGGGTCGTGTTTTTGAAAATACGTTACCGAATCACCGATAAAACATGGTTCGGGCATTCCTTCCATATATGCCCGCCAAGTCAACCCCACATCCTCCAATAGATCTGGTAAAGAAGGGGCATCAATGAAACACTGGCTGCAGTTGGATGTAATGCCTTGCGTATCGCCACTCAGCAGGGCAATATAATTCGGGAGTGATGGGTGTAGGATGGCATAGTGTTGGGTGAGCAAGGCATAATCCTCAGCCCAAGCATTGAATTGAGGCATATCCGGATTGCCGATAACCGTATCGAACTCTTTGTTTTCAAGCACGATAACAATGATATGCTCGAAAGCAGGCACAAGCGGTGTTACAGTTGGCGTAGGAGTGATCGTTGGTTGAAGGGTGTTTGTAGGAGTATAAGTTTGGGTTGAGGTGGGCGAAGTGGTTATTGAGGGTGTGGGCGAGGCAAAAAGTGTGAAGGTTCCATTTTGACAGGAACCCAAGAATAATAATCCAGCGATCACTGTGATCAGAACCAGGTATCTCTTTTCCATTCCTCCTCCTTCCATCCACGATCTCCGACCAGGGGTACAAAAGCAACCGTAATGATATCTTCTTTAGTAAATATTCCTTGTTGGCGCGTCCAAACTTGCAGAATTTGCCCGGAATGTGATCCAACGGGAATGACCATGCGACCATTCTCTTTGAGCTGGCGAAGTAAAATCTCATCTGCTCTGGGGGCTGCAGCTGTAACGAGAATGCCGTCATAAGGGGAGGCGGGCTGCCAACCCAGGCTTCCATCGCTTTTGTGTACTGTGATATTGGTGTAATCGAGGCGTTGAAAAGTTTCTGCAGCTTTATCGGCCAACGAATTGTAGATTTCGACCGAATGGACCCATTTACACAACCGGGAGAGGATAGCTGCCTGATAACCACTGCCAGTGCCAATTTCTAATACGGTTTCATCCCCATGGAGATCAAGTAAATCGGTCATTAATGCCACGATATAGGGTTGGGATATGGTTTGCCCTTCGCCAATCGGTAAGGGACGGTCTTGGTAGGCTACAACTTGTTGGACAGCTGGAACGAATTCATGCCGGGGAACGGTGCGAAATACGGATAGTACGGATTGGCTGGTAATATGCCGGGATTCGATTTGATCTTTCACCATTCGGATTCTACTTTCATCGACTTCCAGCATCATAACCTCCACCGGTTTATGTGATTTGTTGGATCAACTGTTTACTGATCAACCGGTCAACTTTTCCCATTGGGAACTTCAATAGATCATTGACTGAAGTCCACATGATTTCATCGGCTACCAAAGGTTTTGGAACTCCGGAGATCCATTTACATTCTAGCGCAAAGAGTTCGATTTTGAAATGCGTATAGGCATGATGATAGGTGCCAAACAAGACTCCGGCTTGGACCTCAATGCCTAACTCTTCCTTTATCTCACGTTGGATGGCGGCAGCCTGGGTTTCACCCGGTTCGATCTTACCCCCTGGGAACTCCCACAGACCTCCTAAAAGACCCTTTGATGGTCTGCGAGTGATCAAGACCCGGTCATGATCAAATAGGATTGCGGCAGTCACCTGTACGGTTGGGACAGGAGGCTTATCCGCTTTTACCGGACGATACTCTTGATTCCCAAGCGAGTAGGCTTCACAGTAAGATTTCAGTGGACAGTCTGCACAATGTGGGTTTTTTGGAAGACAAACCGCATTTGCCAGGTCCATTAGTGCCTGGTTGAAATCACTCCCTCTTCCTGGTGGAAGAACTGATTTGACAAGATCATGGATGCGTATTTTGGCCGGGTTGGATTTGATCGGCTCCGAAATATCGAATAAGCGCGAAAAGATCCGTTGCACATTACCATCAATCGCAGGTTCATCCGCCCCGAAGGCTATAGAGGCAATCGCACCGGCAGTGTAGGCACCGATACCGGGAAGCAGGGATAATTCCTTGGGGGTGTGCGGAAATCGACCGTGGTAGCTGTCAACGATCACTCTGGCTGTTTTATGCAAATTGCGCGCCCGGCTGTAATATCCCAGACCTTCCCAGACCGACAATACTTCTTGCTGGGATGCATTCGCCAGACTTTCAAGCGTTGGAAAAGTGAGCATCCATTTTTGAAAATAGGGGATAACCGTGTCTACCCGGGTTTGTTGCAGCATGATCTCCGAGATCCACACAGCGTATGGATCGGTATAACCGCGCCAAGGTAACGTACGACCATTTGCGTGGTACCAGCCCAATAATGGCTCAACAATTGGATGAGTCATCGTCAGATATTAAGAGAGGTAGAAAATAGTTTTAGAATTGAAAACCACCTTGAACAGGAACCAGCTTCATTTCATAGTTTTGAACATATTCCTGAAGCCGGTTGTTCAAGGATATCCATTCACCGGAATTGATCAACGATTGTGCTTTGGACAAGGATGGTAAGGTAGCCCCGACTAAGATCTGAGGATAATCGCCGTAAACGGTAGCCCATGCATCCGAAAGGTCAAAACCCAAGCGTTGTAAACCGGGAATAAAATCACGCACTACAAACTCAAAATATTCCTGTTCCTTTTGTGCGGCAATATTCCAGGTAAGGATCAATTTAACGGTCATTATGCGCCTGTTGATGCGTGTTGATAATCAAGAACAATGATCTTGGTTTCATCAGGAAGATTATTTGCACTGGTTACTTTTAGCGCTGGAACAGTCTCAACACTTGCCTGACCCATTTCTTTCAAGAACTTATTAAGGGGCTCAAGTGTTAATGTGGTTGCCGGGGTAGCATAATGCATCGGAATTACGATATTTGGTTCGATTAGACTGATCACTTCAGCAGCTTTAGCAGCATTTAGGCAGCCAACCCCACCGACAGGTACCAGGGCAATGTTAACGGGTCCTAGCGCTTCCACTTCTGCTTGTGTAGGAACGCGGTTGAGGTCTCCCATGTGGAGAATGGAAATGCCATTAAAATCGATCAGATAAAGCGTATTTACCAGTTCATCGTCAGAACCTTTGGTGTGCCCATTGGTCTGGATGCCAGTGATAAAGACACCGCCCATTTCATATTCACCTGGACCGGTGATGACAAATGGTTCGCCTTTAACGGCAGAGAGAAAGTTATGACTGGGTGAGTTATGGCTGATGGTTACAATATCTGCTTTTAATTTAAGTGAATCATAACCCACATGATGGTGATCATACGGGTCGGTAACTAGTGCTGCCATAGCCCGTTCAATCATCCGAAAACAAGAATGACCGTACCAAGTAATTTCCATTAATCCTCCATGATATGACCCTGATTATACTTTACTCTATAAATTTCTTACCAAAAATTCATCATTTCCCTCATATGTTTGGGTATAATCGTACCTGCTGAATAGTAATCGAAGCTATTTAATAATCCGGACAAAGGAACCGCATAATGAAAAAGATCATGGTTTTGGTCGTTGTTTTTTCTCTTGTTATTTCAGCCTGTTCCACTGTTGAAACACCTTCATCAACTGGGAATGAGACTTTGTCAGTGACTGCCGAACCGGTTCAAATTGAACCTGGCATCGAACAATATCTGCTTGTCCTTGCTGATATGCCAGAGGGTTTTAGCAATGATCGGGTGGAACTTGAGCAAAGCGATTTGGGTTATACAGCCATGTCAACTTTTTTCCGCATTACTGACGGTTATCCGGAAGCGAGTATCTACTCCAAGATCACGGTTGTTCCAGAAGGGACGACCTTGGATCAACTGGACACATCTTGGGCCGGAATAACGATAGCAACCTTGGATGCTGGTTCCGGTGGTTTTATTTTAGTTGACGATGAAGCCGCACCAGTCACAATGACGGGAATATTCCTCTTCCAAAACATGATGGGGATCGTTCAAATCCATAATTATTTGGGTGGGGAGGATGTTTTTACCCAGGATATACTCACCTCACTGGCCCAAACCCTTTCTGACCGCTTACCCGCGGCGGTACCCGAAACCGCTCAGATCACTATTCCGTCGGAGGAGGTTAATCTGGATACTTACCGGGCATATTTGCGGGACCTTAACCTTGGTAGTGCTGATATTTCCACCCAAGAATTCACAAGCACGGATACATTTCTACCATCCGATTCGGTGGTTTGTCTGATGCTCAGTACATCGCAAGATATCCCTGATTTTACCGTTGCGATCTACAGTGATATTTCCGGCCAGTATATTTCCAGCACCCATATGTTAACCGGCCCCAACGCAGGCGCAACCTTATCATGTATAACGACTGGCACAATGGCTATTGGAACCTATTCCCTGAAATTCCTGATCGGTGATTCGTTAGCCGCCAGCATTCCTTTTTCCGTTAGCCAGTAAATGGTTTGAATGTATAACCCCCGGGACACCGGGGGTTTTTTATCCTTGGGCACTTGTGTTACAATCTTTCAACATTGATGATCATACTGGAGAGCATTCATGCTGATCGATTCTGCCGGTAGACAAGTGACTTATTTACGGGTATCGATTACCGATCGTTGTAATCTCCGCTGTGTTTATTGTATGCCCCCTGAGGGCGTGGAACGAAAAAGCCATGACCAGATCATGCGTTATGACGAAATTGCTCGTTTTGTGCGCCTGGTGGCTGCTGAAGGCGTGACCGAAGTTAGATTAACCGGGGGAGAACCATTAGTTCGGAAAGATCTGGCAAGTCTTGTAGAGATGATCGCAGCGATCCCGGAAATAAAAGACATCAGCCTGACAACGAATGGCATTTTTCTGGCCGACCAGATCGATGGACTGGCAAAAGCAGGGTTAAAGCGCATCAATGTCAGTTTGGATACACTTGATAAAGAAAAATTCCGCCGGATCACGCGCGGGGGAGATATTGACCGGGTCATGGATGGTATCCACGCTGCCGAATCGGCTGGTCTACATCCGATCAAGATCAATACGGTTATGCTAAACGGTGTGAACAGTGATGAGTTAGAGGATATCGCCCGTCTTTCCTTGTCCCACCCTTGGCAGGTAAGGTTCATCGAGTTGATGCCCGTCCAAAATTTAGCTCCCTGGGGAGAGGGTTTTCCCGCTCCGGAGACGATGTATTTCCCGGCTACCACCCTTTTGGAAAGGTTAAAACCATTAGGTCTTGAGGCGATGAATTCAAAGGTGGGTAATGGGCCTGCACAAGAATATCATCTTAATGGTGCAGCCGGAACCATCGGTGTGATCACTCCACTCAGCGAAGCCTTCTGTAACCGGTGCAACCGTTTACGGTTGACCGCTGATGGTAACCTGCGGCCGTGTTTATTGTGGGATGTCGAAGTGCCTATTCTTGAAGCGATGCGAAATGGCGAAGAGATCCTCCCACTGGTTCAAAAAGCCCTGGAATTAAAACCAAAAGGGCACGAGCTTTTTGAGCATCGTGCCCCTCAAACTCGATGTATGATGCAAATCGGCGGTTAGGCGGTACCGAACTGACGGTCGCCGGCATCCCCCAGCCCTGGGACGATATACCCATGTTCATTTAAGTGATCATCCACAGCAGCCAGGTGGATGGGAACATCCGGGTGATTCCTGGTCATGTTGTCAATACCTTCTGGCGCTCCGATCAAACCTACAAATTTGATCTTTTTCACTCCCCATTCTTTTAACAACGCAGTACATGCCACGGCAGAGCCACCGGTTGCCAGCATGGGATCCAGGATCAGGCACATGGATACGGTTGGCTCAAGGGGGAGTTTGTTATAGTATTGAACGGGTTTTAAGGTTTTTTCGTCACGATACAGCCCGATATGCCAAACCTCAGCGCTGGGGATCAACTCCCAAACACCTTCGACCATACCAAGGCCGGCACGTAAAATCGGCACAAGACCGATTTCATCCTTCACATGTTTCTGCATACAGGTTTCAAGAGGGGTGGTAACTTCTACTGGTGTTACAGGCAGGTCGGCCGTCGCTTCGTAGGTGAGCAAGGCTGCCATTTCCCGCACCAGAGCGCGGAATTGCTTCGGATCCGTTTTCACATCACGCAGCTTTGAAAGCTTATGTGCCACCAAAGGGTGGGGAGAAACAAAAAGATTGGTCATACAGCGCTCCCATAAGTTTGAGAATCGACTGATTATACCTGATAGTATACATCGGGTATAATATTTAACCATGAGCGAAAATCCAAAAAGGATCGTTGACCCCGATATCCGTCCGGACGACCGTCTGGATACAGCCATGCGACCCCGCAAGCTGTCTGAAGTGATTGGTCAGGAACAAGTAAAAGAAAACCTGACCATTCTCATTCATGCTGCCCGTCAGCGTAATGAACCGATGGATCATGTCTTATTCTATGGCCCGCCCGGTTTGGGCAAGACGACCCTAGCCCATGTTCTATCAACCGAAATGGGAGTTTCGATCAAGGTCACGGCCGGGCCGGCTATTGAACGGGCGGGTGACCTGGCAGCCATATTGACAAATATGCATGGCGGCGACATCCTTTTTATTGATGAGATCCACCGCCTGGGTAAAGCGGTTGAAGAAGTACTCTATCCGGCTATGGAGGATTACGCTCTCGATATTGTGATCGGCAAAGGTCCGGCAGCCCGCTCGGTACGCTTGAAATTACCCCGCTTTACCGTCGTTGGGGCAACCACCCGGTTGGCCCTGATCAGTTCACCTTTACGCGCCCGCTTTGGAGCCGTTTACCGGTTGGATTATTATGATATGCCGGCCATGTGCAAGATCGTCGAACGCGGCGCTGGTTTGTTGGGGATTCAAACTTCAACTGAAGGTATCGAAGAAATAGCCCGCAGGGCGCGGGGAACCCCTCGGGTTGCGTTACGATTATTACGCCGCGTACGGGATTATGCTCAGGTTCGTACGGATGGGACAATAGACCGTACAGCCGCACAGGAAGCCTTACAGTTATTGAATATTGATGTGTTAGGGCTAGATGAGGTAGACCGGATGGTTCTGCGTACGATCATCGAAAAATATAACGGTGGTCCGGTTGGACTGAGCACTATCGCAGCCTCGATCAGTGAAGAACCGGATACGATCATGGATGT
>DATMYN010000349.1:0-3961 GCA_035560875.1 Longilinea sp.
GTAATATACTCGTATTCGCCCCCTCCTTTATTTGTTTTCTCGTTAGCTTTTATGGAAAACTTTCAACAATTAGACCGGCAATTACAAACCGCCCGTACGCCCGGCGAACGTATTCCCCTTCTCATCAACCTCGCCTGGAAACTTCAAAGTATTGATATTGACCGATCACGTGATTTGATCGAGGAAGCCAAAAGACTGTCTGATCAAGCTGGGAACCGCCTGGGTCAGGCGGTTTATTTAATTTGGACCGGTACCAATCAGTTGGAATACGGAACGACCGACGCAGCCCTGGAGATGCTTGATGAAGGGATCAAGCAGCTTGAGCCCCTCAATGATAATTTGTGGATGGCACGCGCTCTGGATTCACTAGGCTGGGCATGGTACATCCGGGGAAAATATGACCAGGCACGCACGCTTCATCAACGCAGTCTCTCCATGCGCGAGAAGATGGGCGATTCGATCGAGATCGGTGACTCGTTGAACAGTTTAAGCGCCATCCTGTGCGACCTGGGGGATTACGCCGAAGCGGTCCGCCTGCTTCTGCGTGCCTTAGCCATGGCCGAGGAACGCAACTCTGCTTACGATCAGATCCGTTTTTCAACCAATATCGGCACTATATACATGGAAATTGGTGAAAACGCCCAGGCGATTGAAAAATTAAAGAGTGTCCTGGAATTAGCCGATCAAATCAATTACAACAAGGTAAAAGCATTTGCCTATGGGTCCTTGGGTTTGGCCTATCGAGAGATGGGCAATCTTACCGAATCCCTGCGTTGGTCCTTGGCTAGTTTGAAATTACCGGTCGAAACCGTGCCCAACTATCAGCGGGCAGACGCATTGAGCAATACTGGTGATGTTTATCGCCGCTTGGGAGATCTTGAGGCCGCCAGGCCGTATCTGGAAGAAGCAATTTCGTTAAGTAAGCAGATCTCTGATCCTACCACCGAATCAAAAGGATTGATGGCATGGGGTGAATGGCAAATTGCCGCTAAACATCCCGAAACGGCTTTACCCATCCTCGAAGAGGCTCTTGAAAAAGCCGAACAAGCCCATTATTTACAATTAGTCTATCAGGTTCACGAGGCCATAAGCAGTTGTTACACCAGCCTGGGCGATTATCAAAAAGCGCTGCAGCATTTCAACTCGTTCCATCAGAAAAAAGAAGAGGTATTCAGCCGCGATTCGATCGCCCGGCGCCGGTTGTTGGAGATCCAGTTTGACCTGGACCGCGCCAAAGAAGGCCGCCGGGTTGCCGATGCACTGCGCCAGGCTTCCCTTGCCCTCAATGAACATCTGAAACAAGAACAAGTATTGAATGTGATGCTGGAACAGGCTCACTATATTGCGCCCTTTGAAACGGCGTGTATCTTATCTGTAACCGGACGTACTTTCCAAGTGGTCCGCCAGGTTAATGAAAGAAAAAGTTTCCAGTATAAAGAAACTCCCCGCAACATCCGAATCAAGCTCGATGAATACCCGCAGCTGCAACAAGTGATCGAGAACGGCCAAACCCTGGCCATCCCCGATACGGCTGCCGCCTCCGAATGGTCTTCGGAAGCCCCATTCGATCAGGCACGCTCATGGGTTGGCGCACCGATCAGCGGATACCGCAAAGAAAAATTCATCATATCCCTCTCAAGCACGCGCCCTAATACTTTCAATGCCCGCCATGCAGAAAATCTGTCGGTTTATGCCAGCCACGCCGCCCTTGCTTTAGAGAATTCGCGCTTGTTCGAAGAGACTCAGCGGCTGGCGATCACCGATGGGTTGACCGGCTTATTCAACCGCCGGCATTTATTTGAACTGGCCGAAAAAGAGATCGCCCGTTCGCGCCGGTACCAATTCCCCTTAAGTGTCATCATGGTCGATATCGACCGGTTTAAAGAAGTCAACGATAACTATGGCCATCTGGTGGGGGATCAGGTGCTGCGCGACGTGGCCAGCCAATGCAAGCGTACCCTGCGAGAAGTTGACATCATCGGCCGCTACGGCGGTGAAGAGTTTTTGATCTTACTGCCTGAGACTCCTCTGGATGGCGCCACACAAACCGGGCAGCGCCTGTGTGATGCCATCGCCGGGTTGCAGCACAAAGCCAGCGACCATATTTTCGCGATCACGGCCAGCATGGGGGTATCCAGCCTGCAGCCGGGCATGTTCCGTCTTGAGCATCTGTTGGATACGGTGGATAACGCCCTGTACCGCGCCAAACAAGAAGGCCGTAACCGCGTCAGCGTATAAGCAATAAGTCGCATACAACGACCATTATGGTCGGATTGGGAATTAAACAAAATATCCACCCTGGTCGGGGTGGATATTATTTATGCTTATGATCTGTTTATAGGCTTTTCATGAACTTGCCCATCAACTCTAATGCTTTTTCGATCTTTTCATAGGCTGTGGCATAGGAGCAGCGCACAAAACCTTCACCACCCAACCCAAAGGAATTGCCCGGTACCACTGCTACGTGCTGTTCTTGCAGCAGGCGCTGGGCAAAGGCTTCATCATCCAACCCAGTCTGGCTGACCTTGGGAAAAGCATAAAAGGCGCCGCGCGGTTCAAAGGTGGGCAGACCGATCTCGTTCAGCCCTTTTACGATCAACTTACGGCGGCGGTCGTATTCCAGGCGCATCTCTTCCACAAATCTCTCGCCGTGTAAAATCGCTTCCAGCCCGGCGGTCTGAGACATGGTGGGGGCAGACATGACCATGTACTGGTGGACACGCACCAACCCGTTGATAAGCTCCTGAGGTCCGGCGGCATAGCCGATGCGCCAGCCGGTCATGGCGTAATCTTTGGAGAAACCGCCCAACAAGATCGTGCGTTCGCGCATACCCGGCAAGGCCGAGAAGCATACATGCTCCACGCCATAGACCAACCGGTCATACATTTCATCGGAAAAGACGATCAGGTCATGCTTTTCAGCAATTTTTGCCAACGCCAGCATATTTTCGCGGCTGGATACCGCTCCGGTAGGGTTATTGGGGAAACCGATAAGGATGGCTTTGGTGCGCGGGGTGATGGCGGCTTCGATAGCCTGAGGGTCGATATCGAAGTTGTTCTCCATGTGACAGGGCACTTCAACCGGCACACCCCCGGCGATCACCGCCGAAGCCTGGTAGGTCACAAAACACGGTGTCGGTACGATCAGCTCATCACCGGGATCCAAAATCGCAATAGCGGAAAGGTTAAGCGCCTCGGAACCGCCCACGGTGATAACGATCTCACTGGCGGGGTCGTAATGGACACCGTATAAGCGTTCCAGGTGTTCAGTAAGCGCCCGGCGAAGTTCGATGATGCCGTGGTTGGAGGTGTAATGGGTCTCCCCGTTGCGCAGGGAACGAATACCGGCTTCCAGGATCGGTGCAGGGGTCGTGAAATCAGGTTCACCAATCCCAAGAGAAATGACGTCCTTCATGGTTGCGGCAATGTCAAAAAAGCGGCGGATGCCTGAAGGCTTCATGGTTGCGATGCGGCCGGCAATATACGATTCTCGCATGGACTCTCCTTATTTGATCGAGCTGTTGTCGCCAATATCTATTTTGTGGGCGGTACCATTCAAAACCACATTACGTCCGATGTGGCTCTCTTTGACAAGCTGATGGCTTAAGCACGTGCCAGCTTCAATAATGCTGTCGGATACGATCACATGATCCAGCTTCACACCTGCCCCAACCGATACGTGCGGGCCGATGACTGAAGCCGAGATCTGAGCATCCGGGGCAATGTAAACGGGTGGGATGACGGCCACACCGGGGCGTAAAGCCGCTTTGGCGCTGTTGTCATTCCCGTGATCCAGGTAATAACGGTTGGTTTCCAGCAATGCGTCCGGTATGCCCGCGTCCAGCCAAACCTCCACAGTATTGGTGCGGAATTTAGCCCCATGTTCCAGCATCACATTGATGGAATCGGTGAGGAAATACTCCCCTTTCAAGGAAATATTACGCTGCATCTGTTCCTGGAT
>DATMYN010000350.1:0-7192 GCA_035560875.1 Longilinea sp.
ACTTAATCCCAAGCCCTTAGCTAACGGAAATAGCCCGGGGTGAGTGCGGTAATAGGTGAAGCTATCACTAACCGCCTGGGTCTGAGCGCGCCGGATGAGAAAATCACGGGTCAAGCGGGTTTGGGGGATCTGGTGAAACAACCAAGCAGACGGGCTGTACACCATCCGCCATGCGGTCTGTGCAATTTTCCGCTCCAGCCCGGTTTCACCATCGCCGCGCTGCCAGTAATATTCCGGATTGCTGAATCCGTCCGGGTTAAACCCACCAACTTCCATCAGCACATTTTTGCGGATACAAAAATTGCATCCGAAGAGTGTCTCCTGGGGGAATAAGATCTCACGTTCGGTATCACCCAGATCTAAAAGGCTGAAATAACCGGGGTAATCCTTTACCCACTCGGGGGGAGTAACCGCAAATTTCCCGATCGTTTTACCACCCACACAGCCAACAGTGGGATCGATGAATGGCCGGATAAGGTTCTCCAACCATCCCTTGGGGCAGATCACATCATCATCGATATAGGCCAGCAATTCACCCCTGGCTGCCCGTGCCCCGGCATGCCGGGCAAAATGCAACCCATTGCGCGGCTCCTGGATCACATGGAGATCGAGCCGATCAAACCTCTTTATCAGTGGATAAAATCGTTGAATTTCTTGCTGAGTATTATCAATGATCAGTATCTCAACCCCGGAATCCAGATTTCCATCCAAGCTGGAAAGCGCTGCTTGTAAAAAATCCAGCTTGCCGGAAGTTGGAATTATGATCGAAACCGTGGTTTTCTCAGGCATGGCTTTCTTTCCGAACAACATCCTTGATCAACCCTCGAAAATCGATCAGGAATTGTTTGTCGATGAGATACATTCCGCCAAGGTAGGCGCCCATCCCAGCCAGGACAAGAACAATCAAACTTAGTATGGGTGGTATTTCCACAGAAATCCAATTCTTAGCCAAAACCAGACTAGCCAGAACGGCAACCATAATGAGTAAGGAAAGTAGGATTGGTTTTAGTTTGGCAATGTATTCCGCCAATCGAATATTTAAAATCTTCTTCATCAATACATAGTGGATCGGTAAGGATAAAAATCCGACCAGGAAACGAACAATCACAAAATTGTTCAGCCCAAGCTGTGAAGCAAAGTAATAAGCCGGGGCATAATACAGGAAACAGATAAAAAGGATCTTAGTGTTGACATCCGGCCGGCCAATGGCCCGGTAGAGTTCGGCGTTAACACCGATCGTCCAACTGAATCCCATTAACAATCCGATCCAACTGATCACAGCCCCAATGCCCGCCCAGGATTCGTTCACCAAGACAAGCTCAAGATAACTTCCGATGAAGAACAGCCCAAAACCCATCGGTAAACAAAGAAAAGTGATGATTTTCATTGTTTTCCAATACATTTGGGTGCGGCTCTCCGCATCATTGGATAACCGTGAAAAAGCAGGGAAGAGTACGGAAAGTAACGGACTCAATACAATGCTGAAGAGGATGGTGGTAATGCTCCAACCCACTTGATATTTCCCGAGAGAACCGGTCCCCAGGAAATGTCCGACCCAAAGGTTATCCCCCATGTTAATGAACCATCCAAGCAGCCCTTCAAACATGACCCAGATCCCGTACTTCAGCAATCGCGGCAGGATGGAAATATTGATCGACAGGTTGGGTCGCCAGGAACTCTGGAACCATAAGAATCCCACACCCAACAGGTTGCCGATCATATTTCCGGCGATCAATGCCCAAACCCCAAAGCCCAGCAGAGCCATGGGTATGGAGATCAACGCCGGGACGATCGCCGTGAGCAGCTTGGCGATAAAGAGGGGCTTGTAATTGATCTCTCGGACCTGCAAATTTTGCTGAACGGATCCAAAGGAACTTATGATCGTTTGAATACCCAGGACCTTGATCACCAATTCCGATCCCGGGCTGTTGAAAAATGAAGCTATTGCCGAAGCCGAGAAAAACAGAACCACATACACTACGATGGAAAAGACCAAATTAGTCCAAAACACAACATTAGCGGCACCGCTGTGCAATTCATTGTTTTGGACTAAGGCTTTACTTAAACCTGCATCCCAAAAGATTTGGAAAAAGGTGATGGCAATGGTAGCTGTTGAAACCAGACCGAAATCACCCGGAGCAAGTAACCGGGCAAGAATGATCAAAAGCAAGGGGGAGATGATGCGCGTTGCCAGTTCAATGGATGCGGACCATTTAATATTCTTGATCGCTTTTGTGATGATAAAGTTAGAATTGTCCATTATTCGTTATTGAAATGGCTTTTTACCTTGGATAATGGAGTTCTCTTCTGTTTCAATCTGGGAATCCACTAGATAGACATGAATGAAAATCAACAAGGAAAAGTAATTCCTTGCCGTGAGAAAACCGATCAACCAACTATTGGATCGAAATGTTTCAATAGCCGATCTATGTTTTATTCTTTCTGCGCAACCACGCTCACATTCCAGGTTTCTTCACCGGCCTCCCCATTTAAGTCCAGGAAAGGACACCAATGGAGCACTTTGAATCCGGCTTTAGTCAAGAAATAGCCCAATTCCTGTGGGAAAAGATAGCGCATTTCATGGACTTCAATGGTTTCGCGCTGCAGTTGGATACCCGATAATTCCAACACCCGGTACTGCACCCGAACCGTCTGGTTGAACGAATCCATTTTTGATTGCACCAAACGGAGGATACGTTTCCCGTCCTGATTCCATTCGGCTACCCGGTCGGAGGGGCGTTGCGCCAATACAGCCGGCCCATACCAGAAATCAGCCGTAAAGATGCCACCAGGAGATAAATGGGCGGCTACCCCTTTCAATGCGGCCTCGAGATCCTCATTCTTTGTTTGGTAGCTTAGCACTGCGAACATCATCACGGCAGCATCAAACGTCTTTCCTACCTTTACGGTGCGGATATCGCCCTGCACCCATTCCCCGCCCCGGTTAAGGGCGGATGCCTTACTGCGCGCCAGATCCAACATCTCCTGGGATAGGTCTACACCGCAGACCTGGTACCCGCGTTGGTCCATTACCAGGCTGTGACCGCCAGTACCGCAGCCGAGGTCGAGCACCGAGTGGACCGGGGATCTACCAAATTTGTGGAAGATTTCTTCCAGAAAATCGACTTCTTGGTTGTAATTCTTGGTGTTGTAGATGGTATCGTACACATCAGCATACATTTTTCCGAATACGCTCATAGCAGCACCTTCCTTACCGCAACACAGACTTGTTCCAATTGTCCTTCCGTCAAGGTCAAACCAGAGGGTAGATATAAGCCTTGACGGGCAATCAACTCAGTGACAGGATAATGCTCACCCACGAATAAACCCAGATCATGATACACAGGCTGCTCATGCATGCCCAAGAAGAAGGGGCGAGTTTCTACCCCTTCAGCAGCCAGGCGGCGGGCAAATTCGGCCGCGTCATAGCCGATATCCTCGGCAAGCACAAGCCCATACATCCAGTATACATTCTTTGCCCAAGATCGTTCCACCGGTAACTGGACCATGCTCAGATCGGCTAAGCGCGCCTGATAAGCCTTCGCCATCCAGCGTTTTTGGTTGATATGCTCTTCAATCCGCTGCATCTGCGCCAGGCCGATGGCGGCCTGCAAATTGGTGAGGCGGTAATTATGGCCCATTTCGGTGTGGTAAAAACGGCGCGGCGGGCGGAAACACAAGTTGCGATGGCCGCACAGGCGTTCCGCGATGACCGGATCGCTGGTCAATATCATCCCGCCTTCGCCTGTTGTTACGATCTTGTTGGCATAAAAGCTGAAACAACTCACCTGCCCAATGCCACCGCATTTCCTGCCCTTATATTCGGCACCATGGGCTTCAGCAGCATCTTCAACAATGACAAGGTTATGCTTCTTGGCTAATTCAATCAGGGGATCCATATCGACCGGGTGACCGTAGATATGGATCGGCATGATGGCGCGAGTGCGTTGGGTAAGTTTGGCTTCAACCTGGGTAACATCCATACACCAAGTGTGCGGGTCACAATCCACCAATACAGGTTTCAACCCGGCTTCGATGACCGCATTGGCACAAGAAGCGATCGTAAAGGAAGGCAGGACGACCTCATCACCAGGCTCAAGTCCCAAACATGCCATGGCAGCAGAAAGGGCCAACGAACCGTTCGCCACGGCGATGCCCGATTCCATTCCGCAGTACTTGGCCCACCCTTTCTCGAAATCTTCAATGAAATGTCCCGCTGAAGAGATCCAGCCGGTCTGCAAACATTCCATCACATTTTGGATCTCTGTTTCGGTGATCAGAGGTTCATTGACAGCGATCATTCAAAACGCTCCTTTTCATCCAAACCGGTGTAAGGTCCCTGTTTGATCTCGAAGAATACGGTATCTTCCAGTAAAGAAAAACCGTGCCCACCGCTGACCAGCATGAGGATATCCCCAGCAGACAATTCTCGTTCGGCAATAAATTTCCGTTCTGAGTCATACAGGTGAACCATGGCGCGGCCTTTGCGTACGAACAAAGTTTCCGATGTACCAGAGAGGCTGCGCGGGATGAACTTATGGTCATGGGCCGGGATGTGTCCCTCTTTGGGATAGACCACAAAACCACCCTGTTGGGTGAAATAGTCAGGGGTAAAGAATGTGGTTTTTTCCGGATTGACACCCGCTTTTATGATCACCGCTAAAACTTGTTCGCCGGTTTTTATGAATTCAATACCATCCATCTCACTGCCTCCTTGAAGAAGATCGTGGTTAATCGTTCGTTCCATCCAATTCCGCCTGCCAGGCGGATAGGGTTTCAGCCCGCGCAGTCCACTGGTCGTTTAAACCAATGGTAATAACCTGGGGCACCAGTTCCGCTTGCATCACCGGGGTGCGGAAAGCTGATTGAGTATAAAAAGCACCCAGACTGCCTCCCGGTCCATCTACACCCTGGTATAAATACCCATGCAAAGCTGTTTCACCTAACCGGACCGCTCTTTCCAAGTCACCGGAGTGGGCGGCGATTTCAGCTAGATACCAATTAGCCTGCAGCCGGACCTCCGGGGTACGCGCATATACCAACTCCGAAATCAGTAAATATCGTTCAGTATCTTGCCATTCACCTGTTTGGATCAACCCAGCCGCCAGGTTGATATAGCTGGAGGCATCGTTGGGGTAAGCAGCCAAACTTCTACGCAGTTCATCTATGGTAGCTGCCGGGCTGCCGGGGTTTTCCGCTTGCCACGCCGCGACCACTTCTGAACGTAATTCAGTTTGGTTCCAATAAGCGGCGTCAGCATCCATGGGACGCAGATCCAGATAGCGAATATAAGCCGCGGTGGCGTTTTCCGGATCGCTGTTCAATTCATACGCAAAACCGAGGTTTAGATAACCTAAGGCGTTATCCGGCGCCAATGACACCGCTTCATTCAAGTCCACCAGCGCCTGGGCATACTGGCCCAAGGACATTTCCACCATACCCAGGTTCAGATAATTCAGAGACCAATCGGGGTCAAGTACGGCAGCCTGATAAAGGTGGTAGAGGGAGTCATTCTGGTAACCGGCATCCGCCTGAGTCGCAAGGTACGCATACGCCAATCCTAACTGCTGTTGGACGGCGGCATTATCCGGGTTTAGCTGTTCAGCCTGTTGAAAAACTGCCACGGCTTGGGAATACTCACCTTGATCAGCCAGGGCGGCAGCCCGATCCATCGTAACCGACCAAAATACCGGCAGCCAGCTCAGGAACAGTACCAAACCACCCAATATGAATATTCGCCGGCGTCCATTCTTCACTAAACCAACACCGATGGCCGCACCAATGGTCAAGGCAAGGACCCAGGAACCAAAGGATTTGCCAATGATGGTGTCGAAGGAACTGTGTACAAAGGCAGCGGTTAAAGCTGCCAAAGCAGCATAGACCAACGGACGGTTGATCTTTTGTTCAGGATCTTTCAAGCGCCGGAATAATGCCCGCCCAACGAAAAAGATAGCAGTGAGCAGGAGCAGGAATCCGGCGACACCGGTTTCAGCGAGCGTGTTGAACCACAGGCTGTGGGCATGCAGGTAGATCCCAAACGGCGGGCTGGAATGAACCTGCAGCAAGACATTATTGAAAGTAAACAACCCCACCCCGGTAAAGGGATGCTGCAAGAAAGCCTGCCAGGCAGGCGGCCAGTATTCCGCCCGGGCATCCATGATGGAAGCATGGGTCGGGTCCGCATTAACCCGTACGAGCAGGAGCACCGCCGCGGCGGTTACGGCAACCACGATCAAGGCCAAACCCGCCATCATCCACCAACGTGCCTTGGTCCAGGACCACACCCGTTTTACCTGCCCCCAATGGCGGATTGCCTCCAAAACTGCCAATACTCCCAATCCGGCAGCTGAAGCCAGCCACCCTCCTCGAGAGGAGGTCAGGAAAACCAACCCCAAGGCAGCCGCAGCCAACCCATATAATGCGATCCGGTTAAGCTTCTTTTGAGAATACAATGCCCGGCTGATGGCCAGCATTACGATCACATTCAGGTTCCAGGCTTGCACATTTGGAGCAGCCAAACGAAAAGAAATATCCGGTATCCAGTTACCGGGTGAAGCGGCCAGCCACTGGGTATACCACTGGAAAACACCCACCCAGGCAAAGGCAACGGCCATAGCCCCCACGACCAAGATGGATTTGATGATCAACTCGGCCGGGATGCCGTGTAAGGGTAGTTCTGCGCCGACTGTAAAGAAAAAGACCAGGAGCAAGATCATCAACCATTCCAGGGCTGAGCGGCTCGGGTCGGAAGACAACCCTAAAACCAAGGGAGTCATAGCCAGCCATATCCAGGTCGGAAGCTGAACAAGAAAAGGCAGCCGCGAACCGGCAATGAGCCATACCAAACCGACCAGGCTAAATACGACTGCGCTGGCGACCAAGATCGGAATGGAGGTCAGATCGGCGTTGGCTACATCCAATAACAGCCAGAAACTGAACAACAAGATCAAACCTGCTTCTTGGAGCAGGTAGCGCGTGGATGGTTTCAAGGTAATTAAAGGCTTCATTCTGACAAATCCCCAGGAATTCGGGCTGCTTCGAGCTGTGTTAACCAGGATTGAGCCAATTCGGTGGGTACGCTTCCACTCGCTATCAACGAATCCACCATGGAAATAAATTGCGCTTCTTCCGGTTGGAGTTGGTAATAGCCCGGAACCAGATCGGCAGAGAACCCTGTTCGGTCGGATACCCA
>DATMYN010000351.1:0-4640 GCA_035560875.1 Longilinea sp.
CCCAAATTCTCGGCGACCAAATCGCTAAGGAGAGTAGAGATAAAGCGGACTATCGATATCGACCGGCCGTAATACATGCGCATGGGACCTAAAACTCCCAACATGCCGGTTGCGAGACCTGGTGCCCCATAACGGGCTACCACCAAAGAGCATTGTCGTAACTCATCGCGGGTTCCTTCTCCACCGATCAAGACTTGCACACCACCGATCGTGGCATTCAAGGCTGTCTGAGAGAGAAAATCCTCCAATAAAGGCCGTTCTTCAAGAATGTGTAGCCCACGCCGAGCCTCTTCAGAATTGATGAATTCCGGTTCCGAAAAGATATGGCTAAGACCATCCAAATAAACCTCACCGGCAACCACGGAGTCAGAACGATTCATTTCTTCCACGATCCATCCGGCTATATCGTGTTCCAATCCATTTAGTTGGTTCGCCATATTTTGGATATCATCCACATCTTTTGCCTGGAATAGGTTCCCTAAGCGTGCGGCGACCGCCGATAACTGTTCCTGGTAAACCGGTTCGCTCAAAAGTTGGATGCGCTGGTGGATCGTACCGCCGGCAATGACCAATACCATTAGCACCTGCCGGCCATGGGTAGAGATCAATTCGATATGCTTGAATAATGCTCTCTCCGGATGGGGTGCGGTAACCAACGAAGCAGCTTTCGATTGCTGCGAAAGTACAGAAGCTGCTAACCGGGTCCACTGTTCCACGTCATTGCGCATCTGAAAGAACTGGTGGGTTATCGTGCTGGTTGTCGAGTCAGGTAGTTCCATCTCGTGGATCAGATGACTCACAAAATACCGGTACCCCTCTTCGGTCGGTACCCTGCCGGCTGATGTATGCGGTTGACGCAGCATGCCCATGTCGGTTAACGCCGCCAACTCATTGCGGATCGTTGCCGAACTCATATCAAGTTTGTAACGTTCAACAACAGCCTGAGACCCAACCGGCGCAGCCGTACGCACATACTCATGGATGAGCAGTGTCAATACCAGCTTTTGTCGGTCACTCAGGTTCATTTTTCCTTCTTTTTTAGCACTCTCTTCATTAGAGTGCTAATATCATGTGAATTATGATACCATGCTGAAAAACGAGCGTCAAGCGACCTGGGGCATTTCTGATAAAACATTTATATTCGATTGACCTCCCCCTTTTTATTCATTACAATAGTATCACCATGGCAGTTTCACAGGAGGAGAATTATTCTGCTGGTTTTTTCCGCTGGGATCACGACCCTCCCATGTGTTTCCACTTATCTTGACCAATATTTGACAGAGAACACCAGCTTGAAGAAATAAAAACGAGGAATTATGACTGAACCGTTTATCTCAAAAAGAGCCCCAATATTTAATGACGTCCCTGATGAAAAATGGAATGATTGGCGTTGGCAGCTTTCCAAACGCTTAAACACCGTTGAAGATTTCGAACAAGTATTACCGCTAACAGACAGCGAAAAAAAAGCCCTTGGCTCACAGGGTTTATTCAGGGTTGATATTACCCCTTACTATGCCTCCTTGATCGATCCGAATGATCCACATGATCCTGTCCGCCTGCAAGTTATCCCACAGGCCGATGAAATATTGCCCTTCACCGGGATGATGGAAGACAGTCTGGCAGAAGACCGCCACTCCCCCGTCCCGGGGTTGGTCCACCGTTATCCAGATCGGGTACTGATGCTGGTGACAACCCAATGCGCCAGTTACTGCCGTTACTGTACCCGTTCCCGCATCGTTGGTGACCCTTCCGCTACTTTTTCACGGACGGATTTCGATGCCCAGATCGAGTACCTTAAACACACTCCTCAGGTTCGGGATGTGCTCCTTTCCGGGGGTGATCCATTAACCCTGGCTCCGAAAGTCCTCGAAGAGCTGCTCACCCGGCTGCGGGAGATCCCCCATATCGAGATCATCCGCATCGGTTCGCGCGTACCGGTATTTATGCCCATGCGCGTCACCGATGAATTGTGCGACATGCTCCAAAAATTCCATCCGTTATGGATGAATATCCATGTAAACCATCCCAACGAGATCACCAAAGAATTGGCGGATACCTGTGATAAGCTGTCCCGCGCCGGTATCCCCTTAGGGAACCAATCCGTGCTTCTGGCAGGGATCAACGACTGTGTGCACATCCAGCGCAAGTTAGTACAAGACCTAGTGCGCATCCGCGTCCGCCCCTATTACCTTTACCAGTGCGATCTGGTGGAAGGGGCTGGGCATTTCCGCACACCGGTCGCCAAAGGAATTGAGATCATCGAAGGCCTGCGCGGCCACACCAGCGGTTACTCAGTTCCGACTTATGTGGTGGATGCTCCCGGCGGCGGTGGAAAGATCCCGGTGATGCCCAATTACCAGATCAGCGCCTCGGACCATAAGATCGTTCTACGTAATTATGAGGGCTACATCACAACCTATGAAGAACCAATCCATTACGAACCGCATGATCCAAAGACCTGTTCTTACTGCCAGCATAAACGCATAGAACCCGGGCAGTCAGGCGTCCACGGATTATTGGATGGCGATGCCATGTTCATTAAACCGCAAGGATTCGATGAACTGCACAACCGCGGCGGCGGCGCTCACCGTTTACGCGACAATGTCGATAAATGGAAACCGCTGGGGATTGGCAGCGGTAACGAAGAAGAAGAGCTTTAACCCGGCATAAAAGAGAATTGGAAATCCATTATCTTCTGCACGGTTATTTGATTAAGAGGTGAAAATGCATTACCGTAGATTAGGACAATCTGGTCTGAAGGTCAGTGAATTATCACTTGGCGCTTGGATAACTTTCGGGAATCAAGTTGAAGAAAAACGCGCCAGCGATATCATCCATGCTGCCTACGACCATGGGATCAATTATTTCGATAACGCTGACATGTATGCAGAAGGTCGTGCGGAAGAAGTAATGGGACATGCGATCAAAGACCTGCCGCGTACAGCTTTGGTGATCAGTAGTAAGGTTTTTTGGCCTTCCATGCCCGGGCCAAATGGCCGCGGCCTTTCACGCAAGCATATTACCGAATCTGTGCATGCCTCACTCAAGCGCTTGGAGACCGATTATCTAGATCTGTATTTTTGTCACCGCTACGATCCGGATACGCCCATGGAAGAGATCGTACGCACCATGACCAACCTGATCGAACAGGGTAAGATCCTTTATTGGGGCACATCTGAATGGGAAGCTTCGCAAATCGCACGTGCCGTCGGTGTAGCCCGTCAGTTTAACCTGATCCCTCCTACCATGGAACAGCCGCAGTACAACCTCTTCCACCGCAAGCGGGTTGAGAATGAGATCATGCCGGTCATCCACGAATTGGGGATGGGATTAACCACCTGGAGCCCACTCTATTACGGGATCCTATCCGGCAAATATAATGACGGGGTCCCTGAAGGTAGCCGGGCTTCTTTAGCCAACTATGAATGGATCAAGGATCGTATTACCCCTGAACGCATCGAAAAAGTTCGCCAACTGACAGCCCTGGCGGTTGAACTTGGCTGCACGACCGCCCAACTTGCCATCGCCTGGATCCTGCGCCGGAAAGAGGTCAGCAGCGTCATCACCGGAGCAACCCGTATCGAACAATTGGATGATAATTTGGCTTCCATCGAAGTGGCTGAAAAATTGTCTGAAGAGACCATCGATAACATCTTCACCATCATCGGTGAGGAAGGATAAACGTATGGCTCCTTTCAGTTCGTATCGGGTTAAACCCGGAAAAGATTTTCGGATCGATGATATCGATCCGGATAATAGCGGTGATTGGAAAGGTCGAAAAGAGGAAGCCAAAGTCCGGCAAATCGAATTGACCGAGAAACTGGATGCCTTACAAGAACAGCTCTATGCGGAAGGCAAACACAAAGTATTGGTCGTGATCCAGGGTATGGATGCTTCCGGAAAAGACGGTACTATCCGAAAAGTCTTCGAAGGGATCAATCCCCAGGGGGTCCGGGTCGCCAGCTTCAAATCACCAAGTCCCTTAGAACTATCCCACGATTACCTTTGGCGCGTCCATCAAGTAGTACCAGCCAAAGGTCAAATCGTTATCTTCAATCGTTCCCACTATGAAGATGTGCTGATCGTGCGGGTTCATAAATGGATCGATGAAAAAGAAGTTCAAAGGCGTCTTCGCCAGATCCGTGATTTTGAACAACTTCTGGCCGATGAAGGCACCACCATCCTCAAATTCCATTTACGTATCTCAAAAGAGGAACAAAAGAAGCGTTTTATCGAACGTATCGAGACCCCGGAGAAGAATTGGAAATTCAACCCTGGTGATCTTGGAGAACGAACACTATGGAAAGACTATATGAACGCCTACGAGGATGCCATCCGTGAAACCAGTACGGAAGCAGCCCCCTGGTATGTGGTCCCGGCTGATCATGAGTGGTATCGTGACTTGTTGATCACCAGCGTGCTGGTGGATACGTTGGAAAACTTCAAGATGACCTACCCCAAGCCAAGCGAAGACCTTACACCCTATAAAAAGCAGCTTGAGGAAGAGAAATAATTCGTCGTTTTGTCAAGATTTCAATACCCAGATCTCGTTAAAAATAGAAGTATCCCGGTTCAGTTCAGGATACTTCTATTTTCTGGTTTATCCTATGCTCGCAGTTTTACCCCAAGCTCTTGATCAA
>DATMYN010000352.1:0-2665 GCA_035560875.1 Longilinea sp.
GCTTGTGCACCAGCAGCAGATACTACTCAAACAGCAATTCCATCCACTTCTGAGACACCTGCCCCGGCCACAGCCACAAGCCAGCCACCCACCCCAACCATGACCTCTACACCTTCCTATCCCGCTGAAGGGATGGGACCGACCAACTGGCCTGCCGGGGTTAACCCTCTCACCGGCCTGGAAGTCGCCGACCCCAATCTGCTCTTGCGCCGTCCTATCATCATCAAGGTAGAGAACCTGCCGCGGGCCGACCGGCCACAGTGGGGTCTTTCATTAGCCGACATTGTCTATGAATATTACACCGAACAAGGTTCAACCCGCTTTGCAGCCGTTTTCTATGGCAATGACAGCACCATGGTCGGTCCGGTGCGTTCAGGTCGTTTCTTTGATGTCAATGTAGTCCAAATGTACAAAGGCATCTTTATTTTTGGGAGTGCCTGGGAAGCAGTCTTCTCTCGTTTTCTGAATTCCGATTTCTACAACCGGTTGGTTATAGAATCTCAGAACAGCTACCCGGCCCTCTCTCGTTACACCGGATCAAACCAGAACTTTCTGATCGCCGATACAACTCAAATGAGTGTTCCGATTGCCAATCTGGGGATCGATAATTCACAACAAAATCTTGATAATATGTTCTTCCAAATGACTATCCCGGAAGGTGGTCAGACCGCCACATCCGTGCATGTCCGCTATTCAGGAGCAATCTACAATCGTTGGGATTTCAACAGCGAAACAAACAGCTACCTGCGGTTCGTTGATACCGTGGATGACACCTCCGGGAATGGTTCAGGAGAAGTATATGGTCCATTGGTAGATCGTTCCACCAATGCCCAAATTGAAATGGAAAATGTGGTCATCTTGATGGTCCCACACCAATTCTTGGTCCAAGATGGTGAATCAGAAGTTGTCGATATGAACTTCATCGGCACAGGGACTGCTTATGTACTACGGGATGGCCAGATCTACCAGGTTACCTGGCAGCGAAATGCATCCGATCAAATCGTTGCCTTATACAGCATAGATGGTCAGATCTTCCCACTACATCCTGGCACAACATGGTATGAAGTGATCGGCGCCAGTTCCACTTTTGCTCAGGAAGATGCGTCCACATACCGTTTTGTGCATGTCACTCCGTAATATCCGATACATTTCACAAGTGTTTCTTGACAAGCATCGGAAAGAGTCGCATACTATGTAAAGTAAGGAAAAATCTTTCGCCATCCTTTGGATGAGGAGGTGATGTCGACAATGAGTACAAGTTTTGAACGTAGCGCTGCGGCATCCCTCCTCGTAAGTCGATAAGGCTGCCGCAGCGCACAACCCAACGAACCGCCGTTTAGGCGGTTCGTTGATTAACTCTCGTAGTCCCATTCTGAACGTCGCATATTCTTACATCATCCTATAGCTATGGAGAACTATGTCAACTGCGATCTGGTGGGTACGGCGTGATCTGCGCATCATCGATAATTTAGCCCTACGCCAGGCTTTACGGATTCATAGTACTGTTATCCCGGTTTTTATCATTGATCCACATCTACTAAATAAAAAAGCTGCTGTTCGCCAGGCATTTCTATTCAATGGGCTGCGCCGGCTTGACCAAACGCTGCGCGGTCGCGATAGTCGCTTGATCCTTCGCCAAGGTGATCCTGTTGAGGTTTTGGCACAACTTGTGAGTGAAACCGGGAGTGCGGTTGTATATGCCGAGGAAGATTTTTCTCCATATGCCCGTGAACGGGATCACAAAGTTGGTAAAACCACTACCCTAAACTTGCAGCCAGGGTTGACTTATCGCCATCCTCTCACGGTTGTTAAGCAGGATGGAGATCCTTATACGATCTTCACCCCCTTCAGCAAGGTCTGGAAAAGCTTGCCTTTTCTGGATGATCTGACCTGGCAGCCGCCTGCCCAACTTCCTCATATCGCTAACTTGACTTCTGAAGCCCTTCCACAATTTGCAGAGAACTCACTTTTCCCACCCGGAGAGGTTGAAGCCCAGCACCGTTTAAAAACCTTTGAAACAGAATTGATCTATACCTATGCAGACCAGCGTGACCGGCTGGACCTGGACGGTACATCCTCACTTTCCCCCTATTTCCGCTTTGGGATGCTCTCAGCCCGCCAGGCGGTCTACACAGCCATCGGGGCGATGAAAACCGCCCCGGATCATATCACTCGCAAGAGTGCCGAGACCTGGGTAAACGAATTGATCTGGCGTGAATTTTACCAATCCATCCTGTACTACTTTCCAGACGTACTGAAACAGGCGTTTAACCCCAAATTGCGCCAAATCCCATGGCGTACATCCATCAAGGACCTGCAAGCCTGGCAGCAGGGCTTGACCGGCTACCCGGTGGTCGATGCCTGCATGCGTCAACTGGCTGAAACCGGGTGGATGCATAACCGGGGACGAATGATCACCGCATCTTTTTTGACCAAAGACCTATTGCTCAACTGGCAGGAAGGCGAAACCTGGTTCATGCAGCACTTAGTCGATGGTGATCTGGCTTCCAATAATGGGGGTTGGCAGTGGACGGCTGGAGTAGGTACGGATGCTGCCCCCTATTTCAGGATTTTTAATCCAATCCTGCAAGGACAACAGCATGATCCAAATGGAACCTATACCCGCCGTTGGGTTCCGGAACTCACCAAGGTACCCCTTGAATAC
>DATMYN010000353.1:0-3399 GCA_035560875.1 Longilinea sp.
GCATTGAGTAATGAAGACGAATACGTTTAGAGGAAGAGATTTTTTGGCCGAAACCGATTGGACTCGGGAAGATATCGAGACCGTTCTGGAATTGGCTGCCGATTTGAAGATGGACCGCGCCAAAGGGAAACTGCACGATGACCTCCTGCGGGCCAAAACTTTATTTATGATCTTTTACAACCAATCACTACGAACCCGCAATTCCTTTGAAGCCGGGATGACCCAACTGGGCGGCCATGCTCATTATCTGGACCCCAGCAAGATCTACACCCCTGCCATGGAAGGCCATGAGGTCGCTTATTCGACCGAGCGTGTGTCGGATGTGGCGCGTGTCTTGGACCGCATGGGCGATGCGATTGCCATTCGCTGCTACGGCGATCCTGTAGATTGGGAGTACGGTGGTGCCCATGAAATGTTGAAGGAATTTGCCCGTTGGGCGGATATCCCCGTACTGAATATGGAAGATGATGTCTATCATCCTTTCCAGGGCTTGGCCGATATCATGACGGTCAAAGAAAAATTCGGCGGGACCAAGGGCGTGAAATTCACCATGTCTTGGGCGTATTCGCCCAGTGTGCATAAACCACGCGCCGTTCCTCAAAGTGCGATCTTATATGCAACCATGATGGGCTGCGAAGTGACCCTGGCACACCCGAAGGGCATGGAACTGGCCCCGGATATTTTGGCGCAGTGCGATACCTACGCAAAAGCTGCCGGTGGTTCCTTCAAGATCACCGATAACTTTGAAGATGCCATGGACGGCGCTCAGGTAGTGTATCCCAAAGCCTGGTGTGCCACCCCGATCTTCAAATCCCCAATCGGTCAGGAAGATCCCAAGAAAACCCAGGAGATCTTTGACCAGCATAAGGATTGGATTTGCACCAAGAAGACTATGGAACATGCCGCCAAGGATGCCATCTACCTGCATTGTCTACCCGCCGACCGCGGTTACGAAGTAACCAATGAAGTCCTCGATAAGACCTCCGGTCCTGGTTGGGTATCCGCTGCCTTTGACGAGGCCGAGAACCGCTTGCACGTTCAAAAATCGGTCATGGCGCTTGTGATGTAATTCGTTTGAAATCAAGGCAGGGCAGTCAAAATACTTGGCTGCCCTGCCAACACTAGATGGAAACAGGAGGTTTTACCCATGAAAAAACATTTTCTACTTTCTCTTGCACTGGTGATCGTGCTGTTATCCTCTGCCTGCGGAAGTGGAGGGGGGGCAACCTCTGCTCCAACTGGCGGTGGATCGGTTGACGCCGACGGTCACGTTACTTTGGAGTTCTGGTATTCATTGAGCGGCGATTCAGGTCAGACGGTTGAAGATCTGGTTCAGCAGTTCAACGAATCACAGGATAACATTACGGTTGTGGCTACCTATCAAGGCGATTACGCCACTACGATGGCAAAATTGTACAGCGCCATCGCCGGAGGCACTATCCCGAATGTAGCCCAGGTCGGCGGAGCACCTCTATTGCGCGACAGCAATGTGATGGTTCCGATCGCAGATTTCTTGGCAGATACGGATGGTTCAGCCATCAGCGGTATCCGCCAGGTATTTCTGGATTACAACACAGCCGATGGTGTGCTGTGGAGTATGCCGTTCAACAACTCACTTCCGATCCTGTACTACAATGCGGACTTGTTTACAGCCGCCGGATTGGATCCGGCTGCCCCACCGCAAAATTTTGATGAACTCTTGGCGGCTGCCCAAGTATTGACAGTAGATACGACCGGCAGTGGTACCCCATCCCAATGGGGCTTGAACACCCGCGATGACACGCACTGGTACCTGAGTACCATGATCCTGAGCAACGGTGGACAGATCGTGAATGAAACCTTGGATCAAATGCAGTATAACAATGCCGAAGGTGTTGCCATGTTATCCCTTTGGAATGATTGGGTGAACACTTACCAGGTAATGCCGCCGAACCAGCACAATGAATCCTCATCGGATTTCTTATCCGGTCGTTTAGGTATGCTGTTCAGCTCGAGTGCAACCGTGTTGAGCATGGAACAAGGCGCCAATTTTACCTTGGGTACGACTGTATTCCCCACCATAGGTGATAGCACTCTCCAACTCCCCATCGGCGGTGGAAGCATGGCTATCTTCACCAGTGACAATCAGGCGATATTGGATGCCTCCTGGCAGTTTGTGCAGTTTATGAGCTCTCAAGATAGTTCATTGTATCTGTCTACCCATACCGGTTACCTGCCGATCTATGAAGATGCTGCCAATTGGCCGGAAATGCAGACCTTCCTGTCCGAGCATCCGAACCGCCAGGCTGCCATTGATTCTCTGCAATATGCCGTAGTGATCCCTATCTTCCAGGCATTAGGTACCAGTGACGGTGCTTTACGCCAAGCTATCGAGCAGGTAGAACTTCAAGCGGCAACACCGCAGGAAGCAATGGATGAAGCTAAAACGAATACCGAAAATTTCATCGCCCAACAAAGCCAGTGAGATATGCCGAGTTTTATTTGCCCGTTTTGCAGCCTGAATTGTAGCGGCCTTTTACCAGGCAGTGACGGGAAGTCGGTAGCTGATATCAATTGGTTATGTAAGGCGGGCAAGACCGCTTTACAACAAGCAGTAGATCAAAGCCATTCTCCTGAAATTGACGGAATCCCGGTCAATTGGGAGGATGGCTTTATAAATTCACAAAATCAAATATCAGCAGCCCGATTTCCCCTTGTGATAATCTCTGGTGAGGTCAGTTGTGAAACCCAACAATTGGGTTTACAGCTTGCTGGTTTGATTAATGCTGTTGTGGATACTCCCCAATCACGTTATCAAGGAATTGCATCTCAATGGGTGCAAGAGGTAGGTTCTCAAACATTTACATTGGGTGAGACCAAAGCTTCACAGGCAGCACACCTTTATTGGGGCATTGACCCGGGTGATCATATCCCTTGCCCCCATGAATGGGTATTAAATAGCATTCAACGCCCATCAACGCTTGAAATCAATTACCAGGCGAAGCAAGGTTGGGGCTGTTCACACGCGATCGTGATCGAACCCGGCAGCACTCTTACGTTGCTTCAAAAAGCTAGATTGGCTCTTCGAACCACAAACAAGGCCGGTGAACCACTCGTAAATCAATTGTTGGATTTTTTCCAATCCGTTGATTCAGGCGTGGTCTTCATTGGCAGCCGATTTCTTCAAGAGGGCGGTTACGCCCTCCTGGAATTGCAACGGCTGCTGGAAGATCTTTGGGAGAAACATGCCTGGCGTTCTCTCCTTTTCGATTTCGAGGCGAATAGTACCGGAGGTGGCGAAGCCCTCACCGCTCGAACTGGTTTTAGCCAATCGGTCCTGACGGCAGTACAACCTCAAGACCGTAAGAGTTCGGTTGCCTCTGCTCAGGAATTGATCGATAAAAAACAAACCGATCTGGT
>DATMYN010000354.1:0-9621 GCA_035560875.1 Longilinea sp.
AACCAAGTCCTTCTTCCAATGAGATCTTAGGCTCCCATTTCAATACTTCGCGAAGTTTGGTGTTGTCGCTGTTGCGGCCGCGCACGCCCTGTGGACCGGATACATGGATCTTTTCCACCGGCCATTCGGCGATCTTGGCGATGATGTCAGCCAATTCGTTGATCGTGACCATCCGGTCTTGGCCAAGGTTCAATGGATCATGATAATCGGACCGCATGAGTTTATAAATGCCTTCAACACAGTCGTCGATATAGCAGAAGGAACGGGTCTGTTCACCATCACCCCAGATCTCGATCTCATGTTTTCCGGTTAGTTTTGCAGTGGCAATTTTCCGTGAAAGAGCTGCCGGGGCTTTCTCGCGCCCACCTTCCCAGGTACCGCGCGGGCCAAATATGTTATGGAAACGTACAATGCGGGTATCAAAATCATATTGCTCGCGATAATAGCGGCACAGAATTTCCGTGAACAATTTTTCCCAGCCATAAGCGTCTTGAGGTTGAGCCGGGTAAGCATCGCTTTCTTTCAACGGCACCACATCGGTGACCATTTGTTTATATTCAGGATACACGCATGCGGAGGAGGTATAGAAATAGCGTTTAACCCCATTTACCCGGGCAGCATCCAGGGTATGCGTGTTGATCAGGCTGTTGTTATGTAAAATTTCAGCATGGTATTTGGAGATAAAACCCATCCCGCCCATATCGGCAGCCAGACCATACACCTCATCGATCCCTCGGGTAGCTTGAAGGCAGTTATCCCAACGGCGAAGGTCAAGGACCTCAAATTCGTCGGCAGAGGTTTTTTCGAATTCGGGATTTTTAAGGTCTACGCCCCGCACCCAGTATCCTTTTCCTTTTAAGTACTTGACCAGATGATGTCCAATAAAACCACCTGCTCCGGTAACCAATACTTTCGTTTTTTCGAACATTTTTGATCTCCTTTAAGAGTTATTGTTGACTTTCATCTGAGGCGGCGGGTTTTAATCCCATTTTGCGAAGGATCTTTACAACCCAAACCTTAAATTCGCCCCAAGCTGCCTTTGGATGGACCAATGCAAAACTGATTGTACCCAAAAAGCGAGAATGTAACTTTATCAACGGGAAAATTTCAAACTCACGCCAGAGCCGTTTTCCCGTCACGGGTTTCTTCACTAACTCCATGTTCACCAATTCATAATCGGCATCCGAAAGTAAAAAGAGGCAGCGTTTTCCACCCGCCAGACGGATGTTGTTCATCGTCTCCGGTAGACGGTACGGCGGTTTATTTCCGGGTAAATGTGAATAATCATGGTTCTCGTGGCCGGCTGTGATGGACTTGCTGATATCAATGGTCTGCCATCCTTCAGAACGGGCTTTATAGATCATCCAATTATCCCAGCCGGAGCGTCCAACGGCGAAATCCGGCATGTCTGTAAAGCATGCTCTTGGGAAAACAAAATAATCCGAACCGGCAATACCCATGTTAATGCCTTCTTTAAGCAACCGCTCCTTCAGTTTTTGTTCCCACCCTTTCGAGAAATCGAGCGGACCGGGCATTTTTACATCCAAGCGGTCACCGCAGATCAAGAATTTGTCTGCTTTCCCTAATACTGCCTTACAGGCGGAAAGAAAATCGGACATGAACAGATTATCTGCATTGATCATAGCCAGTAAAGAACTATCGTTAGCCTGGCGCGCCAGTTCAAAAATTGAACTTACCAAGGGAGTACCTTGGGGAGTCCTGCGAACATTTCCATAATGCTTTACACCCAATTCCTTAGCGGTTTCAGCTATTCCATCCTCGTAACCGATAACTACAACTTCTACTTCAGGACCCAATGATTTACAAGCAAGTATTGAGTTCCTTTGGATCATGTCTATGTGGGGATTCTTTCCGAAGGGTTTCGGTCCCATAAAAATAGTCATGAGTGGTGTCGTCAAATCATTCCTCCAAATTAAAGTTTAGCACGTTCATCTACATCATAAATTGATTTATGTTTTATACCAGCGGAGAGATCCTCGATCTCAGGATGCTGCCTTGCGATCTCTAAAATATCCAGCCATGTGAAGGCTCTATCCTTTGGCAGCCATGGAACGATCGCGCGGATTTTTTCTAGATCTTCCGCTGTGTCAACCGTCCAACGTAAAGAACCGTAATCCTGTTCATTATCCAAAATTGAAACCCGGAATCTATCCTTCACATCATACAGGTAAGGCATCACATGTTCACGCTCAAAAGGTTCTTTTGCCTCTTTCCAGGCTCTTTCCAGCGCTGAAAACCGCACAACTTCAACATCCAACCCGATCGGAAAGGTCCTCTTCCACGGCGGAGGCAGACGATTGGCAGAAAAATCAGCCGTTTCATGCACCATTAAAGCAACTGTTTCATCTACCAGCTTTGGGTCAAGGAGCGGACAATCCGCCGTTATGCGGACTACGATCTGAGCTTGTACCGATGAAGCTGCTCTATAAAAACGGTCTAGAACATCGTACAGGCTGCCGCGAAAGCACCGGAATCCTTGCTGGCTGCAAAAACTCGCCAACGTGTCATCGCTTGGATCGATCGTTGTTGCCACGATCACTTCATCGACAGAAGCTGCAAGCCGCGTCCGTTCAACAACCCATTGCAGCATCGGTTTGTCGCCGATCAACTGCAGCACCTTTCCGGGCAGCCGGCTTGAACTCATTCTGGCTTGAATGATGGCAACAACCTTTTGATCGTTGATCATATCTTTTTACTCTTCGTTCCTCTCAATACTTCCTCATAGGTATCAAGCAATACCTGAAAATTCTTTTTCCAATCAGCTCGTTCCATTGCCAAGGCTCTAGCATTTTTTTTCATTCCGGTTATTCCAGCCCGTTGTTGATAAACCTCAACCATTTTTTGTGCCAAATCATCCGCAGCGCCATCTGTAAACAAGTACCCTGTTTTACCAAGCTCAATCCACTCACGATTACCGGGTATGTCTGAAACAAGTACCGGTAACCCGCATCCGAGCGCTTCCATTAAGGAAACTGAGGAACCGTCGCTGTGGGATGCACTCACATACAGGTCAGAATTATGGTAATAAGTTGGCAGGTTGTCCTGACCGATTTGACCGCCAAAACTGACCTTATCTTCTAAATAGTTGGCGCTCACCAATTGGTGGATTTCCGGCGCCAATGATCCATTTCCCAATAGCAACAATCGAAGATGGGCTTCGCGTTGAATTGCTTTGATAAATGCTTTGACGACAACATCCACGCCATATACCGGTTCCCATGAGCGCAGGCTTAGAATGACAAACTCATGCTCCCATCCCAGCCTCTCTTTCAACCCTTGCTCTTTTTGGGGAAAGAATTGTTGAAGATCGATACCCCAAGGAAATAATGAAATCCGCTGCGGATCAAATCCCAAGGAGATCGCTTTATCTTTCACTACCAAACAATCTCCCACCAACCAATCGCTGTGAGCAAGGGTAAAGCGGGTATTCCATCGCATCCAGGCATTTCGGTCAGTCTCTTTTAGTAAGTCTGATCCCCAACTCATGCTGACCAATGGGTGGAATCCGATCAGCGCCGGAAGGAAAGCAACCCGTTGAATTGGTCCGGCATGGATCAGATCGGGTTTTATTTGCCGGACCACCTTACGGAGGCCGTTAGCCAGGGAAATATAATCTTTCCAGGAAACGGGTTTATCGCCACCAACCCACGGTACTTGATTCACTTTGTAAGGTACTGATCTTTTTTCCAACGCCCTGGAAGTATTTTCCAAACGGAGGAAAAATATCTCATGCTCGGTCTCCGCTAAAGAGTTCAAAAAGCGGAAATCATGCGGAGAATAATCCTGAGAAAAATACAGGATCCTCACTTACCCAGGTCCGTCCACCGGAGTTCTTTCCCAAAGGCAATATCAGCAAGAGCATGGGTACCGATCACCTCAGGGATATGGGGAGGAAGGATAGCTCCGGGGGTAGCCGGTCGCAGTACATCGATCATCTCCCGGGTGATCAGCTCACCGGCTTTGATATCCCTGGCGGCTCGCAGACAACGCCGCTGGATAACTACCGTATCTTTTTCGTTTTCGGTGACAAATTTATCGGCTGATCCTAACGCTTTTTCAAGTTGTTGGGTTGCCTCAACCATTTCCCGCCAGGTGATAGGATTCATCGCAAAGTGGTGGTCGGGACCTTCGCGATGGTTGTTATCGGTGAAATGTTTTTCTATGACCCTGGCGCCTAAGGCAACCGCACCCAACACAGTGGCATGACCATGGGTGTGATCCGAAAGTCCAAGAACAACTTGTGGGAACATAAGCGCATAGGTTCTCAAGACATTCAAATTGATATGCTTAAAGTTCTCAGGGTCAGCCGTGTAATTGGTATTACACTGCATCAACACAAGTTGAGGGTTCAATGCTAGAGCGGTATGAACTGCTTTTTGAACTTCTCCGATGGTGCAGGCTCCGGTAGCCAACAGCACCGGTTTCCCCTTTTTGGCAACATATTCGATCGCTTCCAGCCAATCGATCTCTCCGGACCCCAATTTATGGGCGGGGACATACGGATCGAGCATATCGGTCGCCCCAAAATCATAGGGGGAAGAGAAATAATCAATACCGACCGAATCGCAATATTCTTTTAATATCGGCGTCCACGAGTCGGATACAGAAGCATTTTGATAGACCTCAAAAACGGATTTCTTCCACTTGGATTGGTGAGACTGCTGCCCGCCCAAAGATTTGAAACCATAATCCGATACGATCTTGGGCGCTTTGAAGTTTTGGAACTTGGCTGCATCGGCACCTGCTTCCTTAGCCAATCGAATGAGGAGTTTTGCGCGTTCCAGGTCCCCATCGTGGTTTGCAGCAATATCGGCAATGAAATAAGTGGGATGATCCAGCCCAATAGGTCGTTTGCCAATAAATAGCTCCATTACCGTTCTCCTTTTAATGTTATTAATCCAGCGAGATCTAGGCTTCGTTCAACAAACCGCGCATTTTAACCGGCCATCCAGCCTTCCAATCCTGGTAGAACTCTTCCAAGCCATCGGATTGGCCTGGTAATGCATGTCCTAGGGCAGCCGTCAACTTGTCCACTTTTAATGTCAAAAGCGGTGAACGGGCTGCTTTGAGACCTGATTGGCTGACGATAATCGGTTGGATCAGATCCGGGTTCAAGCCAAACCGTTTAGCGATGGCAACCCCAAACTCATACTTACTCATATTTTGGCTGCTAACGGTATGGTATAACCCTTCCAGCCCTTTATCCACCATCTCAACCAATATCTTGCATAATTGACGGACATACAACGTACAGAAATATACATCGGTAAAACCGTTCATGGTTTTTCCATCACTTAACGTAGTGACAAAATTCTCAGCCAAACTGCGCTGTCCGGTCAGACTCCAGCCAAAGAAATTGACCCTGGCAACCAGAGCAGCTGGGTTCAAGCTTTGAACTGCTCTTTCACCATCCAATTTCGTCTGGGCGTAGATGCTTAAGGGGTTGGGCGTATCTGCTTCGGAATAATTACCTTTTACGCCATCAAAAACCGCATCGGTAGAGATCTGTACCATGCGGGCGTTATTCTTTCGGCAAGCATCGGCTATCTCACCTGGCACCTCGGCATTGATCCGGCGGGCTGTTTCAGGTTGGTTTTCGCAGCTATCCACGATAGCCATGGCAGCACAATGGAACACAACATTCGGCCGGGTTTCATTGATCAATGTGGTAGCTGATCCGGGCGCAGACAGGTCAAAACTTTTGAATGTAAAAGGTAGTCGATACAAAACAGGAACGGTACCGATACCGGTTACTTCGTTATCACCCGCTAACATCCAACCCAGGTGAAGTCCTAATAATCCGCTTGCGCCTGTGATCAAATAACGTGTCATTCCAAATGACCTTGCCTGTATGCCTTTTCGATCGGTGCAATAATATTTTGGATCTGTTCGATGGATAACCATTCGGTATTGGTATTGCTGGCGTAACGGAAGCCCTCATCTACTGTCGGGTGTTTTGTGCTCCAGCTCTTGCCAAACCAAAAAGCATCCGCTGGTTCAACCACAAACATATCCGGTAACTCGACGGTTGTGCGCGCCTCGTCTTCCGAGATCAATACTTCATGCAGCTTTTCCCCGGGACGGATCCCAACCACATTGATCGTGGCATCCGGGGCGATGGCTCTAGCCAGATCGGATACCGTCATGCTGGGGATCTTGGGGACAAACACCTCGCCGCCGTGCATCTGTTCGATGCAGCGGGTGACGAACCTTACTCCTTGTTCCAAGGAGATCCAAAACCGGGTCATGCGTTCATCGGTAATGGTCAATTTTCCACTTGAGCGCTGTTTGAGAAACACCGGTACCACACTGCCCCGGCTGCCAACAACATTGCCGTAGCGTACACAAGAGATGCGGGTCTCTTTATTTCCGGCATAGGCGTTGCTTTGAATGAGCAGCTTTTCTGCCGCTAACTTGGTTGCGCCGTATAAGTTGACCGGGTTAACAGCTTTATCGGTGCTTAATGCCATAACCACTTTCACGCCGGTGTCCAGAGCAGCATCGACCACATTACTGCTTCCAAGAATATTGGTTTTAATAGCTTCCATCGGGTTATATTCGCAAGCTGGGACTTGTTTTAGCGCCGCGGCATGTACCACGATGTCCACACCCTCAAAAGCGCGTTTTAACCGAGGTTGATCACGGATATCACCAATAAAGTACCGCAGGTTCGGGTGATCATATCCGGCTACACGCATCTCATGCTGTTTTAGTTCATCACGGCTGAATACGATCACTTTTGCCGGATGGTATTCCTCAAGCATTAATTTGATGAATTTTTTACCAAAAGACCCGGTGCCTCCGGTCACTAATATCGATTTATCATTCCAATCCATGGATAATGTCTCCTTTATATCTTTTCCCAATCAATCGGGTCTCCGGTAAGGTAACGGAAAGTATCGCCATATTTCTTTTCCCCTTCCGGACTGCAAACATAGGTTATCGAATGCTCGCGGAAATCCCTGCCCATGTGCATTAAATGCCACGGGAAAGGTCGGGGGAATTCGAAGAAGTAGGAGTATGCATAATGCCAGGCATCATCAACTTGATTTTTCGTTAACCGATTTTCCTTTGGATCATGCAATAACTTTCCTAACAGCTTAAAGTAATTTACCCATGAATCTGGGTCATGGGTGAAACCGCGATTACGATAATGTGTTTTCCCGCCCACGATCACCGGTACACCGGCCAAAGCCATTTCTAACCCGACCGTGGTAGTAAAGACGATACCGAGGTCAGCCAGGGTGATGAGATCGTAGGTATTTACTTTTTCCTTTGCCCCAACGATAAGGATGTTATCCGGCAGCTTGGGCATATCCTGGCGGATCGTTTCAGCCAACGAAACACCTTTAAGATAGGTTTCACCGGGGTGGATGCGGATCACAAACTGCACATCCGGACGCCCGGCAAAATACTGGACGGTGCGCAGAACGAATTCCGTCATAGTGTGAGAAAACAGGTTCCGGCCTAGTGTAAGGCTGTCACCGATCACATTCGTTGCCAATAAAACGATCGGTCGATCATCCAAGCCCAATTGAGTCTTGACCTCTTTTGACCCAATTGTTGGAACACCCTGCCACATCCGGCTAAAATTTTCCCATTTTACACCTTGCATTCGGGCAGCATACAATTCTTTGACCTTGTCCCATTGGGCTTTGGTCAATGTGTCTTTTTGTTTTGCCTGCCACAGGGCGTTTGTGTCCTGAAGCATCACCTCATCATTATTCGCCATCCAAATTCGCTCTTGCTGTTCACCAAATTCATACGTAACCGTTTGAATTTTCAAATAATGGGTTATGACATTCACAACGCCGGTTTCCAGAATACTACCATTAGGGACAACGGCTACATCTGGTTTATTTTTTTGTAATAGACCAAACAAACCTCTGGCTGCATCCATATTCGCTTCCCAACGCAGCTTATACAATGGGGATTCAACATCCACATCCTCTACTTGGGAAATATATTGAACATCAAAAGTAGTCACCTTCTTGATGCCTTCAATAACGGCATCCGGCAGATTCGCATTCGGATTGTTACCGGATAGCATCACCGGATTGATCAATGACTGTGCCGGTTTTAAGGCATTACCAGTATAAATACTCTGCCGGCGTAGATCGAACCGATTGATGGGAGTACGGTAATCACTCTTGGCTATGTAACCAAAAGTCACATTGTGGCCTTTGGCGTAAAGACCTAATGCCAAAACTGCGGAATATTCGATCCAGTAATGCGTTGATCCAAACAGGAAAACGGTTTTACCAGCCGGCGCTTTTTCGCGGCAGGCTTTTGCTTGGACGCAAAAATCCGGAATGATGGCAGGTAGATCATGCAGAGTGTATTGGGTTTGCAGAGGTTTATTGCGCTGACGCAGCAGCCAATACAACTCTGCTGTAAAAGGTAGTTCACCTAATACTTTCTTAAGGGTTTCTTTGTGCAGCTCGGCCATTTATTTGCTCGCCTCGATCGTCCAATTTAACCGGTGACGTACCGGTCCAGGTCGGGATTTTACCGAAATTCTTCGGTTTAGAGATTTTTTACTTTCGCGGACCACTGGTGCGGTACCATTCGATGGTCCGCCGCAGCCCTTCTTTAAAGGTCATTTTGGCTTTAAAACCAAATAATTTTTCAGCTCGGCTGACATCCAATCCACGCCGGGGTTGTCCATTGGGTTTGGTTGTATCCCACACGATCTTGCCGGTGTATCCTGTCAGATGGGCGATCATCTCGCTAAGGTCTTTGATGCTGATCTCATTTCCTGATCCTAAATTCACCGGTTCGGAATCGTTATACTTTTCGGTGGCTAACAAGATCCCCTCGGCGGCATCTTCAACGTAGAGGAATTCACGTGTTGGAGAACCATCTCCCCATAACACGATCTCGGCTTTTCCCTGCTCCTGGGCTTCAATACACTTTCGGACCATGTCCGGGATCACATGTGCATTTTTCACGTGAAAGTTGTCGCGCGGTCCATACAGGTTGACCGGCAGTAAGAAGACAGAATTAAAACCGTATTGCTGGCGGTACGCCTGACTCTGTACGAGCAGCATCTTCTTGGCTAAACCGTAAGGCGCATTTGTCTCTTCCGGATACCCATTCCATAAATTCTCTTCTTTAAAAGGAACGGGGGTGAACTTGGGATACGCGCAAACGGTGCCCAAAGCCACGAATTTACTCACACCCTGCTGCCAGGCTTTGTGCATCAGTTGCACGCCCATCATCAAGTTGTTATAGAAGAACTCAGCCGGGTGTTCCCGATTAGCGCCAATGCCGCCCACCTGGGCAGCTAAATGGATGATCACATCCGGTTTTGCGTCAGCCAACATCTGATCGATGGAGGATCCATCCACCAGGTCATACTTCTCTATCGTTGGAATAAAAACATTTTGGGCGCCTCGTTGGCGTAGTTTTTCGGTGATGAACGACCCCAAAAAACCCGCTCCACCGGTCACACATACGCGGCGATCTTTCCAAAAGTTAGTCCCTTCAGCTATCAAGGTTGTTCCTCCATATGAACGATGACCTTCAGACCGTTAATTTCAAGAATGGGTAAATGGTTATTATCCGAAACGCCCATGCCTTGTTCAAGGCAAGCTGTCT